>NZ_JBVILR010000031.1:0-93134 GCF_055580265.1 Streptomyces sp. NPDC032091
AACCACCCCGGCCACACCAACCCGCGCCCGGGAAAACCGCACCAACCCCACCCACACACCCCGCCACACCCCCACACCCACCACCACACCACCCCAACACGGCGACTCCGCCTTGTGGGACGCAGCCCGACCCCGGTACGAATTGTCAAAGAATTCCGAGAGGTCGAATAATCTCCTGTTGGCTCAAGTTGGAGGACGGATAATACGGGCCGCCGCAAAGCGAAGCGGCGCATGCACTTCCACATTAAAAACGACAGAATAATCCCGAATATATTCGACCCCTGAAATGTAAGCTTCATCAGATGACGCTGGAGGTCCAGGCCGCTGACCAGCCGAGCCGAATATGGCGAACGACATTACACCGTCTCGCGGGTCCCAGCTTGGCCTATACCAAACTCCATCCATTCCGGCGTCGTGCCAGGCAATCGCCCAAGTTCGGGTTATGTCATACGGCGTAGACGAGCTCATTTCCGAGCCCCTGACGCCGAAGCGGGTCTCCGCGCCGGTGATCAAACTTGCAGGGCTGTACGATCGATCGAGAGGCAATCGAGTTACCTCGCAACTGGCGAATGCCTCACGCGGAAGGACTCTCGCGTTCATCAACCTAGGTCCATGCCGCTCTCGCAGAGTCGTCAGAGCGTTCGTAGCTACATAACAGGTGCCTAGGTCGCGCTCCTTTGGCAGGTCGAACCTCCCCCCGTCTCCCTTTTCCGGTGGATAGGGCGAGAAATACCATGGACCGTTTGTCACCGAATGAGAGCGATATACTTTAGTCGACTCCGGCACAAGATCGGTTGGGAAATCTGTCAGATCTTGTCCAGCGTATGCCCTCTGAAGAGGGCCGGATCGTTCAGCAAATGACTCAAGTTGACTTTTCCAAGAGGAGTCATCAAATCCCATAGGGAAATAACGAGTCAATGATGCCATCTCCACTCGAGATCGTGGACTTCGGCTGCGAGCTCCTTCACTGGATTACCTGCCTGAAGCCACTCCCACGGCGACATTCCGTGCAGGCTATCGTCCACCCTCGTGGCAGCCCATGTCGCTATCGTCCACGGGTTTCCGCCCGCCCCCCTTAGCCTGCGCAGTATTTCGGGCCAACCGTTCACAAGGCCGCCACTATCAAATTGGCGAGTTGGGTAGATAAATTCACCATCGCTAGTTGGGAGGGCAAGAATACTGCCATCTTCCCATATCAATGCATGCAAGGTGTCAGCGCTAATTCCGAGGAGCTGGCAGACGCCAGCGCCGTCGTAAAATGGACCTACGACTTCGTTCCAGACTTCGATGGAGTCGTGCCGAGTATCGTTCAATCTTGGGTCAGGCATGTGATCATCTCTGATGATTTCTAGACATGCAACCGAGTGGCTGGGGGCAACTCGCGGCTGGCTGCCCAGGGCCTCCAATTCAAGCATTGCATGGAGGGGCGAACGCGGCAGTCTTCAGCCGAGGGGCGCCCAGATCCGTCTGGGCGGCGCTAGCGAAATGCGGCGCTTGCGCGAGCAGCCGGCCGTGGCGAAGGGCCACTTGCTGCCGATAGCTGGTTGAAGGCTGTCCAACTCCTCGGCGGGCAAGGCTCTCAGTCCCGGGCTGATTCAGAGGACCACACGCTGGGTACAAGGGAGGGCTTTCGGTGCGCGATCTGGTGCTCGCCCTTCGTGCAGCCTTGGAAGGGGCCGGTGGAGGATCGCAGTTCGCGGATGCAGGGGTCGTAGTGGTCGCGGTGCCAGGTGCTGGGCCCGGTGTATCCGCAGGTGGCGGGGTCGGTGAGTTCCTGCCAGGCCAGCCAGAGGGCGTGGAGGCGGGCGATGGCGACGGGGTGTTCTGTCCACAGGTGGCACCAGCGGGCGTCGGCAGAAGCCTCATCGAGGTATCCCGGGACGAGGACGCCTTCCACCCACTCGACCAGTGCGCGTAGCTCGTCGCCGTATTCGACGGGGTCGAAGAGGAGGATGAACGGTGGGTACTCCCACTCCTCCTCAGCACCCTCGCCTCGGGTGGTGTCCTCGTCCGGCGGGTCTTGCTCTTCGCGGTCGGTGGCGGGCGTTTGCGCGAGCGCCTTGACCGTGGCGGTCAGTGCGCGGACCTGGGCCTTGAGGTCTTCGAGGTCCTCGGTCACCGTGCTCGTGGCGGTGGGGCTATCGGACACGGCGTGCCGCCTTCTGCTCCTCGTAGGCGGCGACCGCCCTCTTGGTGATGGACATCTCTTCTGCGTCCTTCTCCGAGCCGATGTGCCGCATGCTCTCCTCCTGGTACCAGGGGCGGAGTTGAATCTGGGCGATCGGCATGCCCGTGGCCAGGAGGAGGGCGCTGCCCTTGGGCATCGCGCGGATCTCGGCGGGGTCGAGGATCTGTTCGCGCTGCTCGCCGATGGAGGTGGATCCGCCGTCGCGGCTCTTGGAGTAGGAGCCGCGGTGGACGGTGTGCTGGCCTACGAGGGTGGCGATGTCGGCGACGAACTTCGGGTCGTCGACGCCGGCGCCGATGAGCTTCTTGGTGGCCGCGCCCCACATGGCGTCCATGCCGACCTCGCCCCAGGCCTTCACTCCCTGGCGGTAGCTCTGGAGGATCACGTACAGGTTGATGCCTCGGCTGCCGAGGTGGCTGAACAGGTCGGGGAGGTCTTTGATGAGGCAGATGTTCGCGGCTTCGTCCAGGACGGACCGCATCGGTTCGGGGAGCCGGCCGCCGTGGCGCTCGCCGGCTTCGGCGGCCGCGGTGAAGACGGCGTCGGCCAGTGCGGCCACGATGGAGGAGGCCGGGCCGCCCTTCTTCGACATCAGGTAGAGGGTGTCCTTGGAGAGGGCGAAGGCTTCTGGGTCGAATCGGGGGCGGTCCGGGTCGGGGGTGACCCAGGCCAGGACCCTTTCGTCGCGTAGGCCGGACAGCGCCGTGCGGGCGTTCTGGAAGATCCCGCTCTGGGTCTCTTCGGCGATGTTGATGCTGGCGTCGACCTGTTCGGCGAGCACCGGTTCGTGGCGGTAGAGGATCCGCAGGGGTGCCTTCTCTGCCGGGTTGGCGACCCAGGACAGGACGTCCTTGATGCTGGCGCCGTCGTGGTAGGCGGCGCGGAACAGCCCTACCAGGAGGTCGTTGGCGGACTGGGACCAGAAGGGGTCGGCGCCTTCGCTGGTGATCTGGGCGATGAAGTGGGAGGCGAGGCGTTCGGCGCGTTCGAGGGTTTCGGCTTCGGCGAGCATGTCCCACCACATGGCGCGCTCGACGCGGGCGACGCCTTGGGTGTCCAGGGCCCAGATGTTTCCCGTGCGGCCGCGTGAGGCGAGGGTGGCCGCGTAGACGTCGGCTTTGTTGGAGGTCATCAGCAGGGATGCGGGCGCTTCTTCGGCGATGGGGATCGCCAGGGATGTGCTCTTGCCGGCGCGGGGGGCCATGATCGCGACGAAGGTGTCCTCGTCGCTGCCGCGCAGTTCGATGCGGCTGGGGATGTGGTCGCCGAGGAGGACGCCCCGGTCAGCGGGGGCGATCTCCTTGGGCGGGGTGCCCTTGAGGGAGGCGCGCAGGCGGGCGGCGGTGCGGGCGGCGGGGAGGGGGGTGAGGTCGCGGACTTGGTGGAGGGTGGCCATGTCGCGCGGGTGGTGGAACCAGCGGAGGCCGAGCTTGGTGCCCCACACGAGTACGGCAATGACGACCAGGTCGAAGAGGAAGGCGCCGATCCCGGCGGCGATCGGCGAGGGTGCCCAGACGGAGGACCAGTCGCGGACCATCCGCAGGACGGTGTAGGCGCTGAGGTCGGTCTCGACGGGCTCGACCGTGGCGAGCGTGCCGAGGGCGGCTCCGGTCCAGGTCGCGGCGGACAGGACGACCAGGCCGCCGACGGCACACCCTCCGGCGACCCAGTTGCGGTCGGAGTCGGTCAGCATCAGCGTGTGGGGCCATTCTGGTAGTCGGTGTGGTAGAGCCGCGATTCGGTGGCGGTCAGCTCCATCGCGACCGCGATGCCGGGGCGGGAGCCGATTTTCAGCAGGTACTTGCCGCGGCCGGGGTGTACCGCGTCGCCCGCGTCGAGGCCGGTGCTGGTGGCGGAGGACCAGGAGCTGATGATGGCCCGCTCCTGTTCGGTGAGCTGGCGTTTGCCGGTGACGCGGGCCAGTTCTTCGTCGGTGGAGGCGCCGAGGACCCAGGTGTCGCACCGGTCCATCAGGCCCCTGGCTTTCGCGCGGTCCTCCTCGGTGGGCAGGGATTCGACGTCTTGGGTGGAGTGGGTGACGTAGATGGTGACGTCTCCGTCGCCGCGGGAGAGGCGGCCGATGGAGTCCATGGAGTCGACGAGGCCGGGGCCGGCCCTCAGGGCCCGCCACATCTCGTCCATGTCGAGGACCAGGCGGCGCTGCATGAGACCGGTGGAGCGGGCCGAGTCGATGGAGCTGTAGGTGTAGGCCCAGGTGGCGATCATGCCTGCGGAGAGGGTGTCGGCGCCCCGTGCGCGCAGGGCGGAGATGTCCACCGAGACGGCTGGGCTGTTGAGGTCGAGGGCGACGGTGGTCGGTCCGTCGAAGAGGCCCTTGAGGGGGCCGCCGCACAGGTTGTCCAGGCCGGCGATGACGGAGCGGGCGAGGTCCTGGTAAGTGGCGTCGTGCGCGGCCAGACGGTTGCGGATGGGTTCGGGGGCCTGGCGCAGGACGGCGATGACGTCGGGGACGATCGGGTCCTCGCCGGGGCAGGCGTCGGCGGCGAGCTGGACGGCGCAGGTGAGGGCGGAGCGTTGGACCTCGTCGGCACCCCGGCCCAGGCCGTGCTTGGTGGCGAGGAGTGCGCCGAGGGTTTCGAGGCGGCGTGCGCTCAGGACGTCGAGGAGGGTGTTGCGCCGTTCGGTCGGTAGGGAGCGGACGACGTTCTTGAGGGGGCCGGAGTCGAGGGGGTTGAGGCGGCCGGTGCCGTCGCCGATGCGTACGACGCTGCCGCCGAGCTGCCGGACGAGTTGGGTGTACTCGCCCTTGACGTCGCCGGGGATGACCGGCATGAAGCCGAGCGCCGCGTAGACCAGGAGGATGCGCTTGACCAGGGCGGACTTGCCCGCGCCGGGCTGGGACATCACCCACATGTTCGGGTTGGTGGTGAGTTTTCCGACCCAGTCGGCGGGGTCGATGCACACGAGCTCGCCGGTGAGCATGTCCCGTCCGACGGGGACCCCGCGGGCGGGGAGTCCGGCGCCGAGGAGGAAGGGGTAGACGCCGGCCGCCTGGGTGGACGGGCCGGTGTAGACGGTGCCGGTGTCCTCCGCCGGTGCGCGGCCGCTGAACCGGCCGCCCCAGCCCAGGCGCGGGGCGTACAGGCGGCGCTGGCGGTTGCGTTCGGCGACCTCGGCGCGGCGCTGGGCGGGGTCCTCGGGTGGTGCGGTGACCTGGCGCGGGGTGAGGATCTTGGGGGGCTTGGCCATGGCCGGCTCACTTGACCAGGGGGTTGTAGCCGAGGGGGAGGCCTGCGGCGAAGATCGCGCCTTGTGCGCCGTAGGCGGTGCGCATCCGCAGGGCCCGGGTCGCCTTGACGGCCCGGTCGAGTTCCTGGCGTGCGGCCGGCAGGTCGGCGGCGGTACGGGCGGTGACGGTCGCCATCAGGGTCCAGTCGACTACCTGGGCGCCGGAGGCGGCTTGGGCGGCGGCCTTCTCGGCCTTGGCGTAGTCGGCCTTCTGGGACCAGCGCGCGCGGCCCTTGACCTGGGCCGTGGTCTTGGCGGCCTGGTCGGCGTTGCTGATCTCGCGCTCCAGTACCGCTTCGCCTTCCTCCGGGTCCAGGACCCGGTAGGCGAGGGTGACGCGGCGCTGGAAGCGGCCCGGGGAGAGGAGGGGGAGGAGGGTGCTGTAGGAGATGGGGCGCTTGGGCATCTCGCGCAGGACCCAGGAGATGGAGACCGAGCCGTCGTGGGCGTACTGCTCGAATCCCTCGTCGGCGGCCATGGGTCCGCACTCGCCCCAGGTGAGGGTGGCGAACTCTTCCTCGCGGGCGAAGAAGGAGGCGGGGTCGTAGGCGGAGCGGACCAGGCGGCGAAGGTCGGTGGCGGTGGCTCGGCGGATGACGTCGGTGCCGGTGCCGGAGAGGTCCAGGGAGTCGACGACGCGCAGGGTTTCGGCGACCTGTTCGGCCAGGTCGGCCGGCGGTGTCGCGGTCGCGTTGGGGTCGACGACGACGCTCATCCACGGGGCGACCGATGCGGTGGCCCGGGGCGCGGTCTTGACCAGTTCGTCGACGAGCGCCTGGGCGATGGCGGGTGCGTCCGGGGAGCGGCGGGCGGCGATGTCGTCGCCGAGGGCTTCGCCCGCGCCGGGGGTGATCTGGATGGTGACCGAGGCGCCCTTGATCTGCTCGTCGGTGCTCATCGCATCGAGAACGGAGCCCCAGGTGCGCAGGTTGGAGCGCACGGCGGCGGTGGGGGCCATGAGGCTGCCGCCGGGGGCCAGGAGGGTGGAGACGGTCATGAGGCCGGTGCGCCGGTCGTGGACGACTCCGACTTCGCGGCCGGTGGTGGGGTCCTGCGCCTGGATCAGTGTGGTGGAGGCGGCCACGCCCGGCAGGTCCAGCGAGTAGGGCAGTTCGAGCAGGACCTTGCGGTAGTTCGTCGCCTCCGCGCGGGCGGCGACCTTCCACGCGATCTTGGCGCGGTAGTAGGCGAGGGCGGGCATGCCGTGTCGGCGGGCCGCGGTGAGGCCGAGCCCGATGAAGGTGGCGGGCAGGGTCACCCACAGGCTCATCGGCCAGTTCGTGGCCATCAGCCCGTCGAAGGCCAGGACCGCGGTGCCGAGCATGGTGGCGTTCTTCGACAGGTTGCCCGCGCCGTGGGAACGCCGGGTGCGAAAGCCTTCGACCCGCAGTCCGCTCGGTGTTTCGGTGGTGGTCACGTGTGGTTGCCCCCGTCTCCCATGGTCGATGCGGCGTCCTGTACGGCGTCGTTGACGCCGTCGAGTACCTGGAAGGCCAGGGCGAGGCCCCCGGTGCCGGCCGCGGCTACGCCGGTGGCGGCCAGGCCCGTCGCGGCTTCGGTGCCACCCACTCCGGCGCCGACTACCGCGTCGGGGCCGCCCTGAGCGGGTACTTGGGGGCCGGTGCGTGAGGTCTGGTCCAGGGCGTCCTGCCCTGCTTCTCCGGTGTCTTGCTGGGTTTGCGGCCCCATGGACTTCTCCAGGTACTGGGACTGGGCGACGACGTCCGTCCCGCCGTCCCCGCCTCCGCCGCCGGGGCCGCTGGGGTCGGGGCCGGGGCCGCCGCCGTCGTTGCCCCCCTTGCCGCCGAGGTAGGAGCCGGCCATGTTGGCGGCGGCGCCGAGAGCGCCGCCGCTGTTCAGGCCCGCCCCGATCTCTGCCCCGAGCGGGGCGAAGAGCTTGGTCAGCGGGCCGGGTGCGATCACGGCGAGGCAGAGGGTGGCCACGCCCCGCAGCCATTCCACGACCGTGTGGGCGCGGCCGAACTCGCCGAACCCCGTGCAGATGATCACGGCAATGATGGGCTTGTAGGCGATGACGGTGCAGATGGACGTCACCAGCTTCGGCGTCCAGCTGCGCGTCGACTCTCCACCCATCAGGCCTGCTCCCGCGATCGGCAGCAGCACGCACTGGATCGGGATCGCGGACTCCCTCAGGAAGATCAGGACCAGCTGCACCAGGCCGATGATCAGGAGGATCGAGACGATGCCGAACACCATCATCGGGTTCAGGACGGCCGCCGGCATCAGCACCTCGACGAGCCGCGTGAAGGTCTTGTCCTCGAAGGTGGCGTTGACGATTCCGGTCGTGAGTGCATCGCTGAGTTTCAGCAGCAGCACGACGACGGTCAGCCCGAGCCCGCTCAGCAGGGCGTTTTGGGTATAGCCGATGAGGACCCGGCCCCAGTCCTGTGCCTTGCCGGACAGGGCGGCCTTGCCGACGCTCCACATGGTGCCGAAGGCGGCGATCACCCAGCCCAGCCAGACGAGCATGCCGCTGAACTTCGCGTCCCGGTCGAAGAGTCCGGTGTCCGCGAGCTTGAGGCTCGGGCCCAGCAGAGCCAGGGTGAAGACGGTGCGCAGCAGCCACTTCACCACGTCCTCGGCGGAGCGCAGGACATCGCCGATGACGGAGTCCCAGACGCTCTGCCAGTACTCCTCCACCTTCTCTTCAACCTTGTCGCCGACCACGTCGCAGGCATCGCGGCCGGCGATGGCCGTGCCGATGACCCGTGCCGCGATTCCCAGGCTGGTGGCGCCGGTGACGACCTGGCATCCCACGTCCACGCTTTGGCTGAGCGCGCCGTCCTTCTTGGGCTTCGGGTCGTCTGCGGCAGCCGACGGCACGAGGGCCAGGGCCAGAAGGGCTGCGGCTGCCAGCAGGACGGCGACGAGCCGTTTCACGAGGCCTCCCGGATAGCCGTCCAGCCCGCCGGGCTGAACTCCGGGTCACCGGGGGCAACGATCGCCGGCTTGTCCTGCTCCTGCACGGCCCGGCTCGCCGTCTCGAAGGCGGCGACGGAGAGCTTCCAGTCCGTCTGTTCCCATCGCACGGCGGCCAGGCTGCGGGTGTAGGAGCCGCGCTCGGCCTTGGTCTCGCCCGCCTTGGTGGTCACGCGGGAGAGCAGCCAGACGCTGACCTCCGTGGGAGAGTGTTCGATGACCTTGTAGCCGATGACGTGGGCGCGGACGTAGGAGCCCTGGGGCAGCTCGCTGCCTGCGGGCAGTCCCCAGTCCTTGCGGAGCTTGGCGTCGCTCTCGCCGCCGGCCAGCTCCAGCCCTTCGCGGAGCCGGGTGCTGCGGTCGGCTGCGCTGAAGTAGGTCTCGTACAGGGCCAACTGCTCGTCCTTGTTGCTGTGGCCGGGCTGGACGAGCGTGCTGTTCGAGGCCACGAGCATGCCCAGGGCGCCTTCGAGCGTCTGCGGGAAGGAGACGTCCTTGCCGCGCACGTCGGAGCGGGCACCGCGGGGAAGCGTGGCCCACCGCTCCGGGTCGGTCCAGTCCCGGGGCGGCTCGTACGTCGGCACGGGCGAGGACGGTGCGGCGGCGGCCGCGCCGGGCTTGGCGGAGTCCTGCTCGGAGCCGGCGCTGCCGGAGAGCATCGAGTAGCCCGTCAGGCCCACCACGGCGAGGACGAGGACTAACACGGTGGGCATCATGTAGCGGTTCAGGCGGCCGTCGCGTGCCATGAGGTCAGGCCATGATCCCGTTGAGGATGCTGATCAGGGTTCCGGCGAGCAGGATCGCGAGGACACCGCCGCCCATCCACTTGAACGGTTCGCTCCCGCCCCCGTTGCGGGACTTGTCCGCCGTGGCGAGCTTGAAGACGCCGAAGCCGGCCGCGCCGACACCCGCGAGGACCAGGACGTAGAGGCCGTAGCCCAACAGCTCAGTCACGATGGGCGCCATACCGGGGATCGGCGTCGGCCTCGCAACCGGCAGGATCGGGCCCGGGGGCGGGGCGGCGAACAGGGCGGACTTGGGCATCGGTCAGTTCCCTTCGAGGTGGCGGCGCAGTCGGGCGGCGGCGGTCTGCACGGCTTTGTGGTCCAGGGCCTCGGCCGGGTCCTCGACCGTGCGCAGCACGGGCAGGTAGGGCAGGGTCGCGGTCCCGGCGAGCCGGGCGCCCAGGGCGCGGATCCGGAAGCGCGCGGCGGGAGGTGAGGGGGTCGGGGCCTCGGCGGTCAGGACCAGCCAGGGCCGGGGCATGCCAGCCGGCCAGGCGCGGACCATGCGCTCGACGCAGGCCGCGCCGTACACGGTGGTGTCAGCCACAACCACCGGCTGCACCCCCATGAGCAGCTGCTCCCCCGCCGCGGGGAAGTGGGCAATGCCCGGCTTGCCGTCGGCGAGCAGGTACGGCACGACGGCCATCGCCACCGAACAGCCATGCGCGCCGAACAGGGCGTAACGCCGCCGGGCCGCCTGAGGCCGTTCGGTCTCCGGACTCACAAGGTCGGTTGCCACACGCAACCTCCCCCCTTCGTCACCCGTTGCTAGTGCTGCTGTATGCAGTCAATAAGCTACGCAGAGTAGCGTTGTTGATCAGCAAAGCTGACACGGGGTCAACGGGCAGTCCGCTGATCAGGCACTCCGCAAAAGTGTGCGAGGGGAACCACCAGTGACCGGGTCAGCCGAAAGGGGGACTCGGTGAAGGTCGTATCCGGTGCGGTTCTGGTGGCGTTGGCACTCCCCGTAATCGTCCTGGTCCTGATCGCCGGGCTGGTCGCCGGCGTGGGAACGGACACGGCAGCCGCGAGCACGCTGCGCGGGGTGCCGCCGGAGTTCGAACCGTGGATCCTCAAAGCCGTGGCCGAGTGCGAGCACCCCGAGCTGAGCCCCGCGCTGATGGCCGCGCAGCTCCAGCAGGAGAGCGGCTTCAGCACCTCCCGCAAGACCATCTCCTACGCCGCCGCGAAGGGGCCGGCCCAGTTCATCGACGGCACGTGGGCGAAGTACCGCAACGACGCCGACGGCAACGGGAGAATGGACCCCTTCGACGTCGGCGACGCGGTGACCGCCCAGGGCCGCTACATGTGCTCCCTGATCGGCGACGCCAAGGCCTCCGGGATCGGCGGCGACGTCCGCTGCCTCGCGCTCGCCGGCTACAACGCCGGCTGGGGCGCCGTCCTGCGCTTCCACGGCGTCCCGCCCGAGTCCTGGGCCAACGGCCAGACGTACTGGTACGTCACCAACATCATGAAGATGATGAAGGACTACGAGGGAGCGCCCCTGCTCGCCGTGGGCGGCGGCGGCGCCGGCTCACAGGCGCTGCGCCGGGCGGCCGCCCGGATCGGCACCCCCTACGCCTATGGCGGCGGCGGCCCCGCCGGGCCGGGCCCGGGCTTCTGCGACGGCGGCAACGGGTACCTCGGCGGACGCTGCGCGGCCGCCTCCACCGTCGGGTTCGATTGCAGCAGCCTGGTCCAGTACGCCTACTGGCCCCACACCCAGCTCCCCCGCACCGCCGCCGCCCAGTACCAGGCCACGGCCCACCGGCCCGTCGCCCGCGGCGAACTCCGGCCCGGCGACCTCCTCTTCTGGGCACACCGCAACGGCTCCATCTACCACGTCGCCCTCTACGCGGGATCCGGCCGGGTACTCCACGCCCCCCGCACGGGCCGCCAGGTCGAGGTGGTCCCTCTCGACTCCGCCATGCCGGCCAGCGACTACCGCGGCGCGACCCGCGCTTGAAGCCACTCGGGTGGCACCGCAACCTGCGCCGACCTTGGACGGACCGTGTCCCAGGCGGGTAGACCCGCCGCGGTCAGTCGCCCATCTCAGCTGCCTCCAATTCTCTCCAAGTCCGCGTCGTCCTGGGAGATACGCGACCGATTCTCCGCGTCGGGCACGAGCACCGCAGCACTCCAACCGTGATGCCGACGCTCATAGGCGGCCCAACTGTGCTCAGCCAGGATGACCTGGAAAGTCCATGCCGCCGACTCAAACAACTCCAACATTTGCCGCTGCGCTTTCGCATGCAGATAAAGGAACGGCTCGTCCATAACGAGAATTACCGGTTCCGACCGCGCTTGCAGTTCTGCGAAAACAGCCAGGGCATAGAACCAAAAAGCCCCCTTCCCTAGCCCTTGATCCCCGAACCCCGCGCTCCATGAAATTTTTACGTCGTCCCCGTAGAAGGCGACGCTTGACATCACATCAGGCAGCATAACCGGTATGTTGGAAATCACAGTCCGAGCAGCCCATGGATCAACTCCGAGGAACTGGGCAATTCCCGAAACCGAGGACGGCTTCAGGCGGAATATCGGCTGGCTGTACGCCTCGGGGCCGAACGTCAGAACCCGATACGGCCGCGGAGGAAGGGGCACCCGTCGGCCATCGACCGTATATTCCAGCCAGCGCCCTCGGACACCCACGGCCGCCTTACGCAGTTCAGGATCGAACCAAGTGACTGCGCATGAAAGATCCCCGGGATTCTCCATCAGCAGGTTTGGCGAGGAAAGTGACCGCAAGAGGTGCAGGAGCTTCGTCTTACCTGAATTATTCATCCCGAATAGAAGGTTCAGCTTCGAAAGCTGAAGCACGCCGGGCTGTAGAATGTAGTGGCTTACCACCTCAAGGCTCTGGACCCAGCCGAAGGGCTGAGACTGCCCACCCTGCTCCAGGCGAGTTCGGTGTTCATGCAGGTCTTTCCAGCTGCGGAGCAGCGATGCGGAGAATGCACCACCCAAATTCGCGTCAACCAGTCGGCCACAGTTTGCGCAAAGCCAGATCCCATTGGAAATGTGCGACCGCTCCTCAGCCGACAGGCCGCCGGTCCCTCTGGGCCCTTGCCTGGCAGCGGCAAAGATGTGTGCGGCTGTGCCAGTATCGGCGACACCTTCCGGTCCCGTACCCGGCCCGATGGTCAGCGCCCCACACCTCGGGTTTGAGCAGCGAAACGCTGCGCGCTGTGCCAGGAGCCGTCGTGTCCGACCGTTGAAGTCGGCCTGTCCGCGCCCGCTGCCGCTCGCCGTTGTTGACACCGAGTCCCCCTCCTCTGCGGCTCCCCTGCCGCTGTGCAACTGTACGAACCCTGACCGACACCGAATTGCTGGCACGGGCTCGCCAAGGCGTTGCGGCAGACCAGAGTCGGGGCGCAGACGGGCATGATGCCCGGCATGAAGGCAGACGAGATCCTCAAGAAGGCCGAAGAGATCCAGGCCCTCCAGCTGGCCGCGAAGCAGGCGGCGATGGAGCCCCTCGCGGCAATCCTCGCCGAACGGATCAGGCTCACAAACGAGCTGGCCGCCACCGAGGCCCCGTACGGCAAGGCATACGCAGCAGCAGAAGCCGCAGGATGGTCCGCGCCCGAACTCGCCACACTCGGCGCCGCAGAACCCGCCCAGCGCCCCCCGACCAGGCGCCGTGCGGCTCGGAAGGCCGCAGCCGCTCCAGAGCCGGCCACCGCTTCGGGCATCCCTTCCCAGGCGCCCGTCAACGCCTGAGCCCTCCGGTTCACCCCCGCTGTTGAGGGGAGTCCGGGGGTCGTGTCGTACACCCATGAGGGCTGCGCGCTGCGCACTGGGCCGGTGCGGGCGTGGCAGTGCGGATAATCGCGCGCAGTACGGGCCCTCGGAAAGGTTCAGCGATGCAGGAGAACGGCACCATCTACGCCCTCGTCGACCCCCGCGAGCCCGAGGTCGTCCACTACGTCGGGCAGACCACGCGGCCGCTGTACGCGCAGCGCGCCGGGCTCCTGGCGGCCCCGCCCTTCCCCTCCATGCAGGATTGGTTCGATGAGCTTCAGGACGAGCGCGCCCGACCCGTCCTGAAGCCTCTGCGTACCGCCGTGCCTTGCGCCGCGCTAGGCGCTGCCCTGATGGAGGAAACCCGCCGGCACCGAGCGCACCCGCTGTTGCACGCCCCGAAGGACGCCAGGCCCTACCCGATCTCCTTTCGTCACGTAGAAGCGCATGCCGAGGCACTCAGGGACGCCGCCGCGGCCCTCGCCGCGTTCCCCACGGGCGCCAGGGAGCTGAATCACCTGGTGTGGGCGTGTCAGGTGTTCCTCGAAGACTGCGAGGACATCCCGCTACAGATCCCGTACGAAGGCGTCCAGCTGGATGTCGCCGAATCAGCGTGAACGTCTTGCCGTAGCCTGCGGGGCGCCTGGGACCTAGGCCTTCGTCGTGCCCCAGACCTCCCGCCGGCAGGCCTCCACGAACTGAGCCAGAGCCTCTTCGTACTTGTCCGTCCACTTCTCGAAGCGTTCCTCGGCGCGCACAACCACCGCGTCGTACATGGGCACGTGCGCTCCGGGTTCTACCTCCTCGTACTCCACGGGGTGGGCATCCAGGGCGCGGGCCAGCTGGGTGGCGTGGTAGGCGTCCTGCACTGCCGCGTCGCACACTCGGCGGGCCATGACGAACAGGTCGGAGGCGGACGTCAGCCGTACATCCTCCAGCGCCTTGTCGGCCTTGACCGCCAGCACACACAGCGCCCGGGGCAGGACCGCGATCAGGTCTGCCGTGTCCAACGGGTTGTACGGACGGAGCAGCTCCCGCACCTGCACCTCGCGGCTGGGACTCTGCGCGTGCCGCCGCGCCGCAGACACCAGAGCGTGAGCGGCCTTGACGAACTCCTGGTGGTCGAGGTGCTGGACCTGCCGATGCTGCGCAGCCCGGTCGTGCGCGGCCTTGACGTCCAGCTGCGCGCCGTCGTGCACGGCCTTCAGTTCCAGCTGCGCGCGCTGTTCGGCCAGGGTCAGAGCGGTCAGCTTCCGCGTGGCGCGCAGCTGGATCCCGCCCATGATCAGGGTGGTTACGATCGTGGCGACTGCGCTAACGATGAACGGAGTCGGGTTCATGTGGCGACAGTAGGGTCCACTCCTGATCCGGGTTGCGGAGTTGAGCTAGTTCAGAGCGTTCGGCCACTCTGCCCGCCTGCGTACGGGTCGATCTCGCCGTCAATCGCTGCTCCTGCCCGGCACGAAGCGGCCGGTCAGCCACGCGCGGCCGCCGTTGACAAGGGGCGGCAATCAGGATTCCCGGCCTCCACCCCTTGCTCGATGCACCAGCCCACCGGGCACCCCCGAACTGACGGCAGACCCTCCCGCCCGGCGGCGCGCAGGCCGTCCCGCGCTGGACCGCGCCGCCGGCCTGGCTGTCGGAAGCGGCGCCCGGCGGCAGAGCTAGATGTACGTCGGGACCTCCGGCGGGACCGGCCAGGCCGGAACGGCGCCGGCAAGTTCGGCCGCCGCACGGCTGTGGTGCAGCTCCGTGCAGCGGAGACCGCCGCCGGCGTGCCACTCCAGCGCCGGACGGACATCCGGGCCGTGCTCGGCGCAGGAGTCGGCCGGGACCATGCCGCCGCAGTCGTGGTGTTGGCAGACACATTCCTCGCCCGGGCCGACGTAGGGCACCCCGTGCCGGACCACCCCGCCCGCCGCCCTCTCCGCGGTGCCTCGCAGCATGGCTGGCCACGCCAGCGTCACCCGCAGTCCGCCCGCCCCCGAAGGGAACCGCTCGATCACCCGCACATCCCCCAGCACCGCCAGCGGCGCCGTGCCCGGCGCTGTGAGCCGACTCACCGACCCCCCGAACTCCCCTGCCGTCAGAGTGGCCAGTTCCTCGGCATCCTCATCGGTGAACCAGCCGGACAGCTGGTCCGCGTCGGCGACACCATCTGCCTTCTCAGCCAAGACCAGATGCGGGTCATCAAGCCGGAACCGGGACGTACGGCCGCGCCCGGCCCGGCCGTGCACAACCAGCGTGGCCGCCGGCATGGCCACGGGCACCTCGATCTTGTCGTGGGCCAGCAGCCACGCGACCACGGGCGCCCGGTCGAACTGCGGGTGCACGTCCGTACCGCCGGACGGGGCGGGGAAGTCCGCATGTCGGCGGCGCCAGCACGCCACCGCGGCCCGGCCCACCCCGGCCATCCTCGCCACCTCCGCCAACAGCACCCGGTCCCGGCCCGGGACCACCGGGTCCAGGGCCGCAAGCGGGGACCGGCTTCCCGGGCGGGCGGCGCGCACCGCCCACCAGTCCACCCAGGGGCGCGCGATGGGGAGCAGGGCGACGTCCTCGGCGTTGTACAGCGGGACCTTGGTGACGCCGCCGTGGTGCTTGTAGTCGATCTCCGCCGACCCGGTCGGCGCCAGCCAACCGAGACGGCCGGCGATCTGGTCGAAGTCCGCTCGACGGACACCGAGCCGGCGGGCGGCCTGCTCCGGGCCGAGGGGGACGTGCCGGTCAAGGAGGACCGGCAGATCCCGGCGGCGGGCGAGGGCGGCCACCTGGTCCGGGTGGACCTCAGGGAACTCGGTGTCCCCGCCGAGGCGGACCAGCAGACCCGCGCGAACGAGGTGGCCGACCGCCGCAGCCGTCACCCGCGGTCGGCACCGCAACGGCCTCCCCAAGGCCTCCGTCAGCCGGTCCGCCGCCACCCCGGCACCGATCGGCCCCCGCAGCGCCGCCCGCACCGCCTCCCGGCTGGCGGCCTCCACCACCGCCCGCGACCACAACCCCGGCCCGGCGTCCGCCGGCGGGACCAGACCCGAGCCGACCGCCCACCGCCAGGCGGCCAACGGCACCCGCAGCCGCCCCGCGGCCTGCCCCTCGTCGTAGCTCTCACGTACCGAACGCGCCATGAACCGCACTCCGATCGCACAATCAGCGGCCCGACCACCAGGCCGCGCCGGAAAGATGCCGAAAGATGCTGTTTCTTGTCAATAGCCCATATTTCGGGTCGAGTTCGGAGCACTCTCCACAAGCCGCCTACGCGTACGCGAGAGCCGGATTCACTCCTGCGAGGGACACGAAACGGAGGCCGGCACCCAGCGGCGCCAGCCCCCGAGAGACTGTTCGCCAGCGTGGGAGGGGCGGTCAGCCGACGGCTGCGGCCGGGCCCTCTCCGAAGGGCGGGACGTCTGCCGCGGTCACGTCCAGCCGAATCCGCTGGAACCTCAGCGGGTGACGGAAAACACCCAGGTCAACCGCCCGGTCGGCACTGACCTCCGCCACCACGTCCGGGCGGACAAGCACCACGTCCAGGACGTCGCGGCTCCCCCAGGTCGAGGTGAACCGCACCCCCTCGAAGGGATGCCCTGGGCCGGCTGCGACGAGGTGCTCGCCGACCTGGCGGGAGACGTCCGGGCGCAGCGGTACGGTCCGGCCGACGGCGCGCAGCCGGCCGTGCTCGTCGTGGCGGCCGAGGACAAGAAGCTGCGGGCGGGTCAGGGTGCCGGTCACCGCGCCGATGATCGCCTCCGTGCTGTCCCGCCTTCTGATCTTGGTCCACCCGCGGCAGCCGGGCAGATATTGGCTGGTCAGGGGTTTGATGACCAGGCCCTCGACGCCTGACACGTCGGTCCAGGTGTCCAGCCACTCCCGCGCCTTGGCCAGGTCCGTGGTCATCGGGACGAGCGTCCACGGGGCTGTCAGGGCGTAGTCGGTGAACAACTTCTCCAGTTCAGTCCTGCGGTCCCTGTAGGGCCGTCGCAGCAGTTCCTCGCCGTCCAGCTGCAAGAGGTCGAAGGCGACGAAGTAGGCCGGCCATCGGGCGGCCAGGGCCGGGGCGCCGCGGGCGCGCGCGGCGGCCCGGCGCTGCAAGGCCGTGAACGACAGTCGGCCCTCTTCGGTGTCCCAGACGAGCAGCTCGCCGTCGAGGACCAGGCCGTGCGGTAGCCGCTCGGCGGCCGCCACCAGGTCCGGCCACCGGTCCTGGACCAGCGCCCCGCGCCGGGTCTGCAACACCGCCCGCCCACCCGGGCCGGCCAGAGTGAACAAGATCGCGCGGTGCCCGTCGAGTTTCTGCTCGTAGGCCACCCCGGCCCGCAGCACCGCCGGGCGCGGCACGGCTTCAGCAGCCTGCGCCAGCATTGGCTCCACCGGCGGCCTCAACGTCACAGGGGCCTCCCTGGCTGTCTCCTTCTTCCAGGGTCGGGGGCGAACCCGGCGGAGACGACTTACTGACTCAACCGTCCCGGACCGGGCGTCTGCGGGCTCGGCGAGGCATTCGCGCGGTAATTCGAACACGTGTTTTAGTTAAGGGGTGAGACCACCGCTCCGCTTCCCCGAGGACCTGATCACCCTCCAACGGTCCTGGCAGCAGACCTACACCGAACTCGCGCAGACCGCCGCCGGGACCGGCACGACCGCCCTGCGGCGCCGCCTGATCGCCCTCTCGGCGCGCCTGTGCACCCACCCCTACTGGGCCGCCCCAGCCGGGCGGCGGGCCGGCACCGCCGACCTGCGCCGCGCCGCCCGCACCCCCACCGGCCCCGGCCCGAGCACCGGACGAGAGGCCGCAGCATGAGCCGCCCCATCGACCCCGCACCGCCACGACCCACGTCCGTCTCGACCGGGCCGTGCGTCCGGTGCCGCAGGCCCACCACGCGCTACGGAGCCGGCGCGAGCCCCTTGTGCACGGCATGCCAGCAAGCCCGGGCGGAGCGGCTCGCCCGCTCCTGACCGTGACTGCCTCCGCACCATCACCCGCAGAGATCACCCTCCTGCTGCCTGACGGCCAAGAGCTCCGGGTACGGCTCTACGAGCGCCTTCAGATGGACACCGGGACGTGGATGTACCGCGTCGGCGTCCCGCTGTGGCAGACCACCGAGGACGGCGGCGCGGAGCCGGCCGAGTACAGCACGTGGGTGACCTCCGCGCAGCTCCGCCCGATCCCCGGTATCCCCCTGGGCCAGGTCCCCACCCACCGCAACCCGACCGGTGCGGCGGCGCCCCCAGCGACGCCGTGGGTCTGGGTCCTGGACGGCCGTACCCGCGCCCGGGCCGCCACCGTCCACGCCGACGGATGCGCGCTCGCGACCGGCCGGGCGGTGCCGGTGAAGACGCTGGCCGCCCTGGACGCCCTCAGCCGGCCCGGGACGGTCGCGTGTACGGGATGCGACGCCGCCGAGACGCTCCTGCCGATCCTGGCCCACGGCCAGGCCGACGGGCACGAACCCGTCGAGTGAGCAGGACATACCGCCACCTCGTGGAGCCTCCGAGTACACCGCTGCGGCACGAGGACCGACCCGGCATCGGCTGACCCGGCCGATGCGTTCCCGGAGGATCTGCTCCGGCTCAAGCGCGAGCGGATCCAGACGTACAACCAGTGGCCTGCCCGACTGCAACCCGGTCGACGTCCATAGCCTCTGAGGGTCCCGGGGCCCGGCGGGCGGCTGCCTACTCCGAGGCCGGGAAGGCGACGGCCTCAGGGGCGATGGCGGGCGCATGCACCCGGACGGAGAGGTACTGCCCCAGGCTGGGAGCCAAGCGGCGGCTGATGGCGGCATGGACCCAGGCAGCGAAGTCCGACCACGCTGTGATCTTCACGTCCTGGGCGTCGAGCTGCTCGATCTCGCGGTACTGCACGTCCCGGTCGAGCTCCGCCACGACGGTCCGCAGGACGAGGGCCGGGTCGCCCGCGACGCGGTGCGCGGGGGCGGTGAGGGTGACGGAGACGTCGTAGGCGTGCCCGCGGTCGGGAGAGCAGGTGTGGGGGCCCGGCGCCGCGTCGGCACGGTGATACAGGTACGCGGTGAAGCCGTGTCCGCTGGTCAGTGTCGCTGCGTCCACCTCCGCGGTCTCTTCCAGGACGTGGTGGAGGAAGTGCAGGAGGACCGGGTCGATCAGGGTGCCGTCCGGACGGTGCATGGCCATATCTGCCATGGCGTACTGGGCCATGGCGACGACGTCCTCGCAGCTGCGGCACCCGTCGCGACCAGTGACCCTGACGGCCGGATGGGCGTCCATGAAGTGGTCGTAGAAGGCGATTTCATCTGCCCGGAGGTGGCTGCGGGCGTCGTCGAGGCCATGTTCCCACCACCGTCCGATGATGTCGTGGCATCGGCGGCAGGCTGCTAGCTCGGCGGGCACAGTCACCAAGACACCCTAACCACCTGGCTGGCTGCTGGCGTTGCCGCACCGGCGGGAACGCCAGCAGGGACGCTCTCGCGGGGACCCTTGGCAGAGTGGCGGTCAGGTCTGTCTGGTGCCGCCCTGGTGGAAAACTCCCGTGGGACTCCCGCCGGGCAAGGTCAAGTAGCTAGTGCCGACCTCGGGGGCAGCCCTCGCTAGCTTCCGTCGGATCGGCTTCCCGCAGCCGGAGATGATCTGCCGACAGGTGAGCAGCCTCGCCTTCCGCCGGATGGCCCCGACGTCGGGGTGGTGGACCGTGAGATGGGGCAGGCCGTGTCAACATCAGCCACAGAAGGTGCGCCCAATTCGGCCTGGACCGTGATCCCGGTGCACGGGTGCTACTCCGCACCACAGACGGTGTCAACCACTGTGCTGCTTGCCTTCGGCCTGGGCCCGATCCGGGGTGGCGTGGCCAATCGGCCTTTGGCACCCGCGAGCACCGGAGCAGAGCGGAGGGCGCAGCCAACCCGTGGAGTCCGCAGACGCCGGCTGGCATCAGGTTCTAAAGGAAAAGAGAGCGGTTCCGGAAAACCCACTCTGACCTGCTGCTTCCTTGGAGTCGATGTGTTGGCATCGACACATCTGGAGTTGAAAAGGTGTCAGCGGACACCACCAACGACACCTTTTTGTCCCAGTCCACTGGGCCAAAAAGGCGAAACTGCTGGTCAGGCAAGTCCAACTCTGTCCCGCCCGCGTTGGTTGGTGTTGCTACCGACACCAAAAGGCCACGCCGACAGGGAGAAAATGTCCCAGTCCAGTGGGACAACCCGCTACAGTGCATGACGACTTCCCCATGATCGAGGACGGGACCCACGCACATGGCGCGCCGCCAGACTCTTCGCCGAGCGTCCGGCTCACAGCCTCCGGTTATGCCCGTCTCCGACAGCGGGGCGGAGTTCAAGGAGACGCTGACAGAGAAGTTCGCCGACCTGATCGCGAAGACCCCGGTGCGGGGTCGGCCGGTGCAGCAGATGGACTTCAGCGTCCGCGTCACCCAGCGGGCGCCGCACGAGATGTACGGGACTGCCGGCTTCAGCGCGGTGAGCAACGAGTTCCTCTCCGAGGTGCTGGCCGTCCTGATCGCCCAGCACGGCATGTCCCCGATCCAGTCCGCGGTCCTGTGCTGGTGCATCGGCAAGCAGAAGGAGGGGTGGGTCAAGGCCACCCACAAGCTGATCGCCGAGCGCCTCGGTGTCGAGCGGGCCAACGTGACCCGGGCGGTCAACAAGCTGGAGGAATGGCACATGCTCCAGAAGGTCCGCTCCGGCGTGATCTTCGTGAACCCCCTGATCGGCTTCATGGGGAACGGTGACCGTCAGCAGGAGGTCCTGGGTAGGCTTCGGGAGGGCGCCCCGCAAGACGCATTTCCCAAGCTCAACGCGCCGCCGGCCCCGCGAAGTGTGCAGATGGAACTCGGTCAGGACCAGGAGGAGGCAGCATGCTGATCCAGGCGACCTTCGGACACGGAATGCTCCACAAGCTGGAGCTCTCCCGCGGCGCGCAGGACCTGCTGAGCGTGCTGATCGAGCTGCAGGAGCCGGGCGGCGAAGTACGGATGTCCCAGCAGGAGCTGGCCGCTCGGGTCGGCCTCGGGAAGAACGCCGCTTCCACGGCCATGGGTGCTCTGGTCGACCGGCACCTGGTGCTGCGGCCCGAGAACAGCTACCGCACCTACATCCTGCACCCGTACATCGCCGGCTACGAGACGCTCGAAGATCTCGCTGCGGCCGTGCAGGACGCCGCGCGCCGGATCCAGAACGGCACCCTCGGAGAGCCGTCGGCCCCCCGGTATGAGACCCCGCCGCCCAAGAGGCAGCACCGGGAACTCTGGGCCGTCAACAGCGCCTAAAGACTGCGGACTCCAGCCAGCGGCCGGACGGCCGCGAAATGCCAGTGCGGGCCGCCCCTGTTCGGGGCGGCCCGCACTGGCGTCGTGGGGCTCTGCTACTGGGCGCGTCGGTCGCGCTGGTTCGGGATCTTCTTCTCCGTGGTGGGCTCGGAGGGCTTGCGCTGGCCGGGGATGGTGGGGATGGCCCGCTGGTTGTCGTGGGTGTTGTCGTGCGTGTTGGAGTCCATGCCGGGGTCCTTCCGATGGATTGTGCTGACGGGTGCCGGGGCGGGTACCGACCGCCTTCCGACAAGAAAAATATTACGGCAAATACGGACATCTGCGGATGGTTTCGCGCGGTGTGTCGGCGGTGGCCACGGGTGGAGGTCACCGTCGGCTGGAGAAGGCGCGACGGGTGGTGTTGCGGAGTTCGGCGATGGCTTCGACGAGCACGGCACAAGCGCGTACCACCTCGGCGGCGGCTGCGGGAAGACGCGCGGCCGCCCCGAGGAGGAGGACGAGGGTGCCGATGGCGGCGAGCATGGTGGTGGCGTCCACGAAGTGGCTCCTTGGAGTGTGTACCAGTGGGTCAGACTCCCCAAGTGGGCCTTCGCGAGGGCGGTTTCGTCCCCCGGCAATCTCCGCTGCAGGGGGTCATTGCTGGTGGGGGCGATAAATTGGGTTTGGGGTCCTGTTTCGGCAGGGCTGCCGGAAGAGGAGGGGGATGCGTCTTGGGTCAGGTGGCTGATCCGTGGGACTTCTTCGCGGCGCGGCTCGCGGAGTTGCTGCGAGCGTCCGGGCTAACGCAGATCAAGGCCGCCGAACTGGCCAGCCGCCAGTCAGTCGGCCCGGGGGCCCCTCCGGTCATGATCACGAACGGGCAGATCAGCGCCTGGGTCAGGCGCGAGAACCGGCCTTCGCAGACGGCCTTGAAGCAGTTGGCACGCGTCCTGATCGAGCGTGCCCGCCGGATCGACACGCGCCTGGTGAGCGAGGGGAAGGGCCCGCGGACATATGCCGAGGGGCTGCTGGACGAGCGGATCTGGCCGAAGTGGCTCCAGGCAGCCCACGGCCCGGCCGCGCCCGCCGGCCTGCCGACCGTACGCGTGGCCGACCCGACGGCCCTGGGCGTGCACCGCGCCGCCGCGGTCAGGTCACACCCAGTGTCCGCCGCCGAGGAGCACCGACGCGGCGGTCGGCTGACCCCCTATCTGATACGCGAGCACGACCGCCGGCTGAGGGACTACCTGGCCGCCGCCGCGCAGGGCGGTCCGTCGGTGTTCGCCCTCCTGCTCGGCGAGTCGACCACCGGCAAGACCCGAGCCCTGTACGAGGCAGTCTTGGAGCAGGCACCCGACCACCCGCTGCTGCACCCCGCGGATGCTGAAGACCTGCAACAGCTCCTCACGGACGGCGCCGTCGTACCGGGCACCGTTCTGTGGCTCAACGAGACGCAGCGTTACCTCCAGGGCAACGCCGGATCGGTCATCGCCAAGCAGCTCATCCGCTGTCTTACCCAGGTGCCAGGCATCGTGATGGTCGGCGCCATGTGGCGTACGCCGTACTTCACCGACTTCACCGCTCAGGGCCGAACCCTCGATCCCGGACCGACCCGCGACCTGCTCGACGTCCAAGCGCTGGTCCTAGACGTACCCGACGCCCTCACCCCTGAAGAGTGCGGGGAACTGCTCACGCAGGTAACGGGTGGACTGACGGACGCACGGATTTCCGACGCGCTCAACGCGGGCACCAAAGACGGGAGGAGGGTGATCCAGCACCTCAGCGGCGGTCCAGAACTCCTGGCCGCATATCGCAACGGCACACTGTTCACCCCGGTCGAACACGCGCTGATCACCGCCGCACTGGACTTGCGCCGCCTAGGCCACAATCAGCCGATCCCTACACAACTGCTCGCCAACGCAGCCGACGGCTACCTGACCGGACGCACACGACCGAGCAACCCCGACTGGGCGGCCGCCGCACTGGACGACGTAACCCGCGGATATCGAGCCGGCGATCCCAATAATCGAACAGACGTCCGGCGTGCACTTACCGCCTTGACCCGACACGTCGCTCGCTCCGGCACCCCGGCCGCCTTCGAACCAGCGGACTACCTCGACCAACACACTCGCCGTGACCGCGAGGACGAAATGGGGCCGCCCACTCTCTGGAACGCCCTCACAAGCGGCACCACCGACCCGGCAGACCTCCATCGGCTCGCCAAAGCTGCCCAAGCACGAGGATTCTTCAAACCAGCCGTCACCCTCTACCGCAAGGCAATCAGGGGAGGAGCACCACGGGCGGCAGCTGGTCTCGTTCTCCTCCTCGTCGACCGCCACCTAGACCCTGAGCATCACGCAGCGCGTTGGGTAGCCGGGCATGCCGACCTGACCGACCCAGTTGGCGTGGCTGAACTGCTGATGGCACTAAAAGATGTCGATGAGGAGGCGATGCAACGGCTGCTGGCACGGCAACCTGCCACCCAGACTCATCTCACCGACACGTTCGGCGTTGCCATTTTGGTGCTGACCCTGTCGTTGGTCGGAGCCGAGCAGAGCCTGAAAGTGCTAGCGGCGCGGGTCAGCCCCCAAACCGACCTGACCGTCCCGTCGCACGTCGCGAACCTTCTGATTGCGCTGAGGCGGGTCCGGGCGGAAGAGGCGGTTCAGGGGGTGCTGGCACAGCAGCCCGCCAACTGTGTCGACCTGACCAGCCCGTACCCGTATGGCATCGTCAGTCTGCTGTCAGCGCTGAGGGAGGCCGGGGCGGAAGAGGCGGTGCAGCAGCTGGCCACGCGAGTGGGTGCCCACGCCGAGGTGACCAGCGCGTACGGCATGGACAAGCTGCTGTTAGCACTGAGGGAGGCTGGGGCGGAAGAGGCGGTGCGACAGCTGGCAACGCGAGCCGCCACCCGCGGTGACCTGACCAGCCCATCTGCCACCGCCGAAACACTGAGGGCCCTAAAGGAGATCAAGGCGGAGCGGATGCTGGGGCAACTGGCGGCGCGGGCCGGTGCTCACGTTGAACTGACCAGCGGGGTTGGCCTCTCCAACCTGCTGTTCGCCCTGAAGGAGGTTGGGGCGGAAGGGGCAGCAGTACAACTGGCCACGCGAATCGGCGCCCACGCCCACGTGACAAGCTCGATAGGCGTCGCCCACCTGCTGATGGCGCTGAAGAAGATCGGGGCGGAAGAGGCGGCGCGACAACTGGCGACCCGAGCCGCAGCCCACGCCGGCCTGACCAACCCGTTCGGCGTGACTCGGCTGCTGTCAGCACTGAAGGAGGTCGGGGCGAAAGAGGCAGCGCAACGACTTCTGGCGCGGCAACCTGCTGCCCACGCTGCCCTGACTGACGCGGGAGGTATCGCTGAGCTGCTGTCGGTGCTGGCGGAGGAGAGGGAGGAAGAGGCGGTGCAACGACTAGCGGCAGTTGCCAGCACCCACGTCGTCCTTTCCGATCTACCCGGGGTTGCCAGCTTGCTCCTTGCATTGAAGGAGGTTGGGGCAGGTGAGGCGGTACAACGACTGCTGGCGCGGCAACCCGCTGCCCACACCCGACTCACCAGCCTTTCAGGCATCCCCCACCTCGTCTCAGCGCTGAAGGAGGTCAGCACAAGGGAAATCGCAGCGAAGGGCGAACAGACCCTCCTGGGCCGGGCGATGAACGCCGGCGTTGGGGACGTGAACCTCATTCCGCGATACGGGCGAGAAACGGACGGCCGCACCGCAGGTCCGTGGACGTGGGGTGATCTTTTCAACGGCTTGGTGCAGGACGCACCACGGCCCGACGCCTGCCCCTGACCCCAGTGGCGGACGGCCTCGTCGAGACTGCCAACGTCCCGAGGTTGCGGCCACAAACCGCTGGCCATGGAGAGCAAGCTGCCGAGCTCCGGTTCGCCGCGTCGCGGCCGTCGCGACCTGAGGCGTGAGGGTCCTCTTTTAGGCGCTGCCTGAGGTCTCCTCGTCTGCGGCAAGGAGCAGGCGCTGGGCGGTGCGCTCGCCGACGGCGTACAGGGCGGCGATCTCGGCGGTAGTGGGCAACCTAGCCTCTCCCTTGGCGGCTAGGGCAAGTGCTGTGGCGATCTCGGCGACACGGGGATCTGAGCGGCGCCGGGGCGCCCGGTCCTTTGAACCGTGCGGACGGCCGGCACCGGTCAGGTGCGGATGGTGACGTCGATCGCCTGCGCTGAGCCTTGTTTCGAGGTCGGCTCGGCGGTACCAGGTGCGCCCGTGCCGGTGAACGACGGGGAGATACCCATCCGTCCCGTAGTCCCGGACGGTGGAGGCCTTCGTCTTCAGGACGGTCGCGGCCTCCTGGTCCGTCAGCAAATCCTCTGGATGCTCCTCCCCCGCTGCCACCGCGGGGGGCCACATGCCTTCGTCGTCCGCACCGGTGGTCGCTGTGGGACCGGCATGACCGGCAGTGCCGTGCCAGGAGGCGCCTGCGAGGAAGGCACGGGCCTGTTCCTCGTCGTAGAGCCGAAGGCGTCCACCCTCGTTGACCAGCGGCACCCGTGCGCGCAGCCGCTGGCCTTCATTGCGCTGCCAGGTCTTGAGCACCGTCTTCCGCTCGGCGGCAATGTCTGCCTCGGTCAGGGTGGGGCGGCCGCGCGGGATCATCGCGTTGCTCCTTGCTCGTACGGGGCCGCGCACGGCCGGTAGAAGGGGTGGTGATGTGGATAGACTGCCGCACATGTCGCTCTCCTTCGGGAGTTGCTGACGGGTGGGGGCCAGTGGGTACCGCCGTCTTCGCTTCGTGCGGGGTCGGACCGCTGGCCCCCGGCACGTTTCCGGGCGGCCGCCGCGTCGGCCCTGCCCGCGCACGACGCACGGCGGCGCCCCGGGTCTTCACCCGGGGCGCCGCCTCATGTCTGCGCCGGATCACGCCGTCTGGGCCGCGACCTCCGCCGCAGCCGTGCGCCAGGCACGGACGGCAGCGAAACGCGTCCCCTCGACCTGGCTGCGGAATCGGTCTTCCGCCATGTCGGCGATCTGCCAGTCGGACAGGTGGAACCGGGCGGCAGCGACGGCGTAGTGGGCCGCGACGGCTCCGGCGACGGTGTCGAGGGCACGCAGGTCTACGTCCTCCACCGGCACCGGCTCCGGCACCCCGAAGGTGACGTCCCGCTGCCGCTCAGCCAGGAGCACCAGGGCCCGCTCCAGGACGTCGGACGCGTGGTGCCAACCGTCCGCGTAGTGCAGCAGGGCGACGACCGCTTCCACCACGTGCCCCACCTGCGGCAGAGGGGCGCCGACGGCAAGGGGATTCCCGCCTCGCTCCCACTGGGCGGAAGGGTCCGTCTGGCAGGTGAGGCACTCGACCAGAACGTCGGCGAAGTCCGACGGAACCGCGTCCTCGTCCAGGACGAGCCTCTGCCCGTCGTCGCCGACCACGAGTTCGTGGCCGTCGTGTTCGGCGAGGACGTCCTCGATCTGACGGCCGTTACGGACGGCCGTCAGGTGGCCGAGGAGGATCTCCTCGCCGCGCGCGGCGTCGCGCGCCCCAGCGTCGGGGTTCTCGACCACGGCGTGCGCCTCGTAGTCGTGCTCGACGTCCCACTCAGCCCGTTCACCCAACGGGTAGAGGGCCAGCCTCCACCAGCCCCCCGACTCGCGGGCGAGGGCCGGGTGTCGCACATCCTGACCGACGAGCTTCTCCAGCTCGGCACCCAGCTCGTCCCAGGGGAGCCAGGGGTTGTACATCCAGCCGTCGAGGTCGAAGCCGGGCTGGTGGTCCACGAGGACGTAGCCGCGCCCGACGCGCCGGACCGGGCGCAGGGCGCAGGCCGCGCCGTCGACGGCGGTCTGAAAGAGCAGGTGGGTCGGTCCGTCCGTCGGACAGTCGCTCCAGATACTCGCGACGTGCTCGGCGATGAGGCCGAGTGAAGCGGTGACGCGGGTGTCGTCGCCGGTGAAGGCCATGACGTCTCCTTGATGCTGACGGGTTCTCGTCCGCCGGGAAGGGCGGGTACCGACCACCCTCCCGACATCAAAAACATTACGGCATCAAGAGACAACGGGGCTACATCCAACCCCGTCGGGTCACCCGAATGGGTTACCGATGCAGACGGCGGCTCGACCAGGCCGCCGGGAGGCCGTCCCCGCCCCGCCACACCAGGTACACGAAGGGACGCGTCGTGCGCGCGGACACCTCGCCCGCGCTCCCGGCCGGCCCGCACCACACCGCCAGCGTCTCCGCGGTCCGGCCCGAGTCCCCGTCTTCGCCCGCCTCCAGGCGCAGGCACCCGGGCACCCCGGTCGCCTTCGTGACGGTGCCGTGCACCTCCCAGCCGCCGGCCGCCTGGGGGTTCACTACGAGGTCGGCCGTCCCGGCGTCCTCCGCGTTCCCAGCCACCAGACGCAGCTCGTACGGCGGCACGGCGGACCCGGTGGCTCCCGCCGGAGCGGCGAGTCCGAGCACCGCGAGGAAGGCGATCAGGCCGGCTGCGGCACGGCTGGCGAAGGTGGGCTTCATCAAGGTCTCCCGTCCGGCCGCTCTCGGTCGGCGGCCCAGGTCTTGATCAACCCGCCCAGCCGACCCGCAGGCACGGCCCCTGCAGGGTGACCGCGAGCGCTGCCGCATGACGGCGAAGGGCCCGGCGCGAAGGCCGGGCCCCAGGGGCGCTGTTCAGAACACCAGGACGTGGGTGATGACGATCTGCGGCGGTTCCTCATCGCGGCTGATGACGTACTCGGCGATCCCTAGCTCCCCCTCCGCCCCGAGCGGGAGACGGCGCTGCTGCGGGCGCCGCGGCGACGCCGTGCTCCCGGGAACCATGCCGCCCAACTCTCCGATGGTGACCATCGCGGCCACGATCGCGCCGAAGAGTTCCAGCGACAGCCTCGGGTCCATCATCAGCTGGGAGACGGTCTCGGACAGCACGCACGGCAGGCTGTCGTCGTACGGATCAGTCAACGGGAAGCCCCGCCGCCCGACGTCGCGCCAGGAGGTCGTCCAGCGAGACCGTGGGCACCGTGCCGGCCAGCACCGCGTCGGCCCGCCCGTCGGCCTCCGGGTCGGTGTCGAGCATCGCCTGACCCCACCAGCGCAGGAGCACACCCTTGGCCTGTTCCGGGGTCGCGGCCAAAAGTTCACGGTAGAACTCCATCCGACGCGGGCCATCCAGCGCTGCCGCGATCCCCTCCGCGTTGCGCGGAACCCGCTCGGGTTCATGCTGGTGTATCGGCTGTGCGGTCATCGCCCGCCCCTTTCCCTCTGACCCGAGTCTGCCTTGCCGACACGGGCGCGGTCGACCGCCTGCGCAGGAACAGCAGCCTGCCCCGGGGCCGCGAAATACTCCCGGGCGGCGGCGTCGGTATGCGCGTTGGTGTCTGCGAGCACTCCGGCGAGCCGGTAGATGGCTCCTTGATCACGTCGTGCCTCCTTGAGGGGTTGCGGTCGGGGCCCCGGCCGTGTCGGGCACGGCCGGGGCGGGTGCCGTCAGCCGGGGATCAGGCGCGGGCCATGCTGTCGAGGCGCATGTAGTGCTTGCGCACGGCGAGGGGGATGCCGCGTCCGGCGGCGCCCTGGCGGTTCTTGGCGACGATGAGTTCGACTTCACCGGGCTTGACCGGCTGGTCGTCCTCGTCCCGCTCTTCGTGAAGCAGCAGGACTGCGTTGCTGTCCTGCTCGATGGCACTGGACTCCTTGAAGTCCGACAGCAGCGGGCGGCGGCCGACGGCGCCGCGGTTGAACTGGCTCAGGGCGACGACTGGGGTGTCGAACTCCATGGCGATGACCTTCAAGCCCCGGCTGAGCGCGGCGACTTCCTGCGCCCGTACGGAGCTGGGTGCGTCCGGGGTGAGGAGCTGGAGGTAGTCGACGAGGATGAGCGCGGGAGCGTTGCCCTGGGAGGTCATGGTGCGGATGCGGGCGCGGAGCCGGGCGAGGGTCAGGCCCGGGGTGTCGTCGAGGATGAAGTTCTTCGCGTTCTCCATGCGCTTGGACACTTTGGCGAGCTTGTCCCAGTCACCTTCTTCGAGCTTGCGCTTCGTCAGCCGGTCCAGAGGGATCAAGGCCTCGGCCGCGGTGAGCCGGGCGATGATCTCCTTGCCGCCCATCTCCATGCTGGCGACCAGGACGGGCCGGCCCAGACGGAGGGCGACGTGCGCGCCCCAGTTGAGCATCATGAGCGTCTTGCCGCCGCCGGTCATGGCGCCGATGGTGATGAACATCGGGCCGGAGACCGTGAGGACCTCATCGAGGTCGTGCCACGGGCTGGAGATCGCGTTGGGGTCGGTCCCGGCTTCGAGCTGGTCGATGAACCCCTCCCATCGGTCGGCCACGGAAAGCTTCGCGGCCTCGGGGGTACCGGTCACCAGGCTCTGGAGCGTGGTTGTGGTCGCGGCGACGGCCTCGGCGGTGGTGACCGAGGCGGAGTAGCCCATCTCGATGAGCCGGGTGCCCTCGGCGATCAGGCGCCGGTCCTCGTACTTCTGCTTGACGATCTCGGCGTAGTAGGCGGCGTTTGCAGCGGTGGGTACGGACTGCACGAGGGTGTGGAGGTAGGAGCTCCCGCCGATCTTGGCGAGCTCGCCCCGCTGGTCGAGCGTGCGGCTCAGGACGATCGGGTCGATCTCCGTTCCCTCCCCGTACAGGTCGTGGATGGCACGGAAGATCGTTTCGTGCGAGGGGCGGTAGAACTCGTGCCCCTTGAGGATCTCGATGACCTCTGCGATGGCGGCCTTCGAGAGCGTCATCCCGCCCAGGACAGCGACCTCGGCTTCGGGGTCGTGGGGCAGCTTCCGCTCGATGAGATCGCCGCTCGGAGCGGTACGGAAGGTCTCCGGTACCGAGGTGGTGTCGTCAGCGCCTCTGCCGCGTGGGACCCTAGACATGCAGTTCTCTTCCTTCCTGAGGTTGAGTGCAGCGGCGGCGGCCGGGTTCTTAGCGGGAATCGGCCGCCGCTCGCGTTTCGCGTCGGTCAGCTGGCGACGGGGACCTGGGTGCAGGTGCATCGCGCGCCAAGGTCATCGGTCCAGCCAGACCCATAGCAGTCCTTGCATCCCGGATCCGGAGCACCAGCGGCCGTCACCTGACGCTGGCTGGGCACCTGACGGGTGCGCGTCCGGCTCGTGTGGCGGGGCAGCTCCTTGATCCGCTTCGTCAGCACCGACGGGAAGCTGTGGATCGCAGGACCACTCTGGTCGGTCAGCTCAGCGACGAGCTCCTCATCAAGAGCCCACCCCTGCGCGTCGATCGCCTCAGCAAGCAGAGGCGCGAGCTTCCTGGCCGTGGGACGACCCGCGCTCCATGGACGGGGAAGGTCCTGAAGGAACTCGTACGCCTCCGCGACAGCCTCGGCCGAGGGCTTGTTGTCGACGGAGTCGACACCCGCCTCCCCCTCCAGCGCCGCAGGCGCCAGCCGTGACTCCTGTGACACGAGGGGGTAGGGGGAGGGGGTTTCCACCCCCTCCGGGGGGTGTGGGGGGTAGCCAACCCATCCCATGGAAACCGCACCATCGGGCTGACCAGCACATCCGTTGATTTCCAACGGAGCGGAATCCAACGGATGACTGTTCGATCCGTTGGATTCTGAACGATCGGCCTGACCTGTACGTCCGTTGGAAATCGCAGTGTGGGTAATCGAACGGAACGAGGCATCCGTTGAAAATCCACGGGGCGGCCTGACCTGCGGCGATGCACCTCCGATGGTGCGTGCGTGGTCAGGGTTGTTGGCGGGGTTCCTGTAGACCATGAAGGCCCACCTGGGGCGCTTCGCCTGCGGGTCATAGCCGACCTGCTCGTGGCGGACGTGACCCGCCTTCTTGAGGCGGCCCATGACACCGCGGAGACGGCTCTCCCCCATCTTCCATCCGGTGGCCTTGAACTCCTCGGACAGTGCCTCCATGCTGGACGGCTGGTTCGGGTCCCGGAGGAGTAGCCGGATCAGAACGCCATAGTCCTCGGGCTGGAGGTCAGGGGCGTGCGCGAGACGGTGCGAGACGACGACTTCCTCTGGTGGCTCCCAAGCCGCCTGGATCGTCGATGCGGCGAATTCGCTGGGGGTCATCCCCTTCATCGCGAACCCGAGATGATCACGAGGTTGGTCATGCAGTACAACGTGCGTTCCTGTCCGCTATGTGGCGATAGCCACCCGCACGGACCGCTGCATCATCTACCGGAGCACTCACGGAGCTTTGTAGAGTAGATCGCGGCGCGTGGGGCTGCCTGGTGTGGGAACCGGGCGGCGTGCCTCACAGCTCTTGTAGGGCCCACTCGGTGTCTGGCGAGACGTTCATGAGTGGGAACGGTGGCCCGGGACGTCTCTGCGTCTCGGGCCGCTGGCTTTTAGGCGACGAGAGCCCCGTCTGCGGTCGACAGTCCCTTGGCCGAACGGATCGTCTTCACGCGCTCCGTGCTCAGCGTCGCCAGGGCCTCAGTCGGGCCGTTGATCAGGCTGGACGGCGAGATCCGCCAGTGGTCACCCAGGCGACCGAGGTCCGCGATCGTCCAGGCGCTCGTACCCTTCTGGCGCCGGCTCACGGTGTCAGTCGTCAGGCCTACCGCTGCGCCGAGCTCGGTCCAGGTTTCGCCCGTAACGTTCAAGATCGCGGCGACGCTCCCGCGGACCAGTGCTTCGACTTGATGGGCCGAGTTCTTTCGCACCGCTCCTCCTTCCATGCTCTCTGCCGTGTGAGACGACGTTTCGTCGTGTTGTGTAGGAAGTTATCTGATCATGGCGGGTGGAGCGCAACTGGTTCGTCCGCGTGTCTCGTTCTGACCTGCGGCGATCTGGGCAGGATTCACCCCTTTGGCTGCGTATCCCCCAAGAGCGTCAAGCCGTGGTCGGCGTGTCGAGACGGCCGCTGGGCGGCCCACCCGGACACAACGGATGCAGAGGTGTTGGTGCGGACGTGGGTGAAGCCGTGGGCGCGGTAGTAGCTTTGCAGCGCGGAGTTCGTGGACCAGGCGTCCAACCGGAGCCATGGCTCGCCCTGTACGGCAGCCTGGGTGCCCGCCCAATCGAGCAGGCGGGTGCCCAGCCCAAGGCCGGCATAGGCGCGATCAACCGCCAATTTGTGTACGTAAAGGGCGCCCTCGGCGACCTCTTCGGGCGTCCACAGGGCCTGGTCCGCGTCCCTGTCCAGGGTGATGGTGGCTGCGGCGTCCTTCTCCGGGTGCTCCTTGAGGAGGAAAACTTCGCCTCGGCCGATGGAGTTGAGGATGTGTTCCGCAGGGAAGGGCTTGGCCCACTGGTCGGTTCCCAGATGGGCGAGCCAGGTGGCGGCGTCGGTCCGAAACTTGATGAGCCGCGGCAGGTCGGATTCCACAGCAGGGACGAGGATCACGGGGCACCCCAGGGGATGCGCGGCAAGTCGGCCTCCTCGCGGCTCGTCTCGAAGACAATCACGTGCCGGTCGCCGGGAACGATGTTCACGGTGACCTGGATCGGGTTGCGGTCCGCGTCGAAGGACGTGGAGATGTGCTCGGCAACCGGGACGCCGGCGCCGAGGCTGAGTCGGTCAGCTTCGGTTGGCGTCGGCATTCGCAAGTAGAGCTCGTGGAACCCGTAGACGAGCTGGCCCCCGATGAGTTCACCCAGAACCGCGTCGGTGCCCCGTTGTACGTCGCCAGGGTGCATCCACTCCGTTCCCTGGACCAGGTCCAAGGCCACGTGGGAGTCATTGATGTTGTAGGCGATGCCGTCCAGGCGCCGGACCCGCCGCCTGGCTGCGGCGAGCTGGCCGTCCTTGAGCTTGAGTCGATCCTTGATCATCTTGCTCGGCTCGATGATCGAGACCTCGATGTCTTGGCTCGGAGCGCGGCCGTCCTCTTCTGCTACGAGATTGGTGAAGATGTCCACCTCGGGTGGCTTCTTCCTGAACTCGGCTTGAGGCCGGTAGACGAGGCGTTTGTGCTCGACGACGAAGTAGCCCTTCGGACGGCGAGCCTCGATCAGGCCCTCGTTCACGAGCGTGGCGAGGCCCTGGCGGACGGTCGCGCGGGCTCTCACGTCGTACTGCTCGATCAGTTCGCTCTCGGTGGGGAGCCGGGCGCCAGGCGGGTACGTGCCGTCAGTGATCTTCCTGCGGAGGTCATCCGCGATCCGCTGGTACACGGGTGAGGGCTTCATGAGGCTTATGTGTACCCCCGGGCGGAGTCATTGTCTAGTCAATGTAAATCGTTCTGCGCGCAGCTGATCTGACGGGCTGTCTGCCCTGACCTGCGACAACTTGATCGCCTGCCCGGGGGGTGCGGCCGAGAGGCAACTCGCTGGTCGCGCAGAGCGCTTGACGCCGCCTCACCTCCAATGTCATCTTCATCACCGCAAGGCTATTGTCTAGTCAATGCAAACAGACTGGATGAACTTCATTGCCTTGTGGATCCAGGAGTGACCTGTGCAACAACTCCATGTAAGGCCCCGGGCCAGATCCGGGAGGGCTAAGCGGAGTGCCGGCATGACTTGTCTGCCATCGGCTCCGGTCCTACGCAGAAGGGGGTCACAGCCCGGGCGCCGACGAATCACCTGTCATGGGTGAAGGAGCAATACGAGAAATAGACGTTTGCGCACAAACCCGGCAACTGGTGTGGCGGTTCATCCCGCCGCCCCCTGTCCGGGCCGCTGCCAGCCCAGCACCCCGGCCTAGCTGGCGTGGGTGCTGTGGCTGTGGCCGCCCGGCCACACCCCGCCTACCTCTACCGGCACCCCGCGGTGCCGGCCACTAGTGCCCCGCCTCACCTGACCAGGAGGATCGCATGACCACCACCGCCGTCTACCTCAAGGCCGCCGACGTCGCCTCCCGCGACGCCGCCTCCCTTATCGCCACCACCGACGCCGACGAGCGGGTCTGCCTGCTCGTCTCCCGCATCGCCCAGGGTCGCCGCGCGATCGCCGACCTGTCCACCCGCACCGACCTGACCGAGCAGGCCGCGGAGAACCTCGTCACCGCGACCGGCTACCTCGACCACGCCACGTCCAGCCTCAACCTCGACCCCGCCGAGAACATCCGTGCCCGCCGCTTCCTCGACGCCGCCGACGAGGTGATCGCCAGCGCCCGCACCCTGTGCTCCGCCGCGCTGAACGAGCGCCTGGACCGTCAGCAGGCCGAGCGCGACAAGGCCGACGCCGCCCGCTCCGCCCGCACCGCGCAGGAGCTCGCGGCCGAGGACGCGGAGGAGGTCCGGGAGCTGGTCCGCGTCGGAGTCAAGGAGCTGCTGCGGGCGCTGCCCGGCCTGCGCCGCTTCGGCCGGGTCCGCCCCACCAGCTGACCTCACCCGCCGGCCTTCCGGCACCGCACGTCCATCACGCACGAGACCCCCGAGCGGATTGCGCCCGCCGGGGGTCTCTTCGCGAATCCGCTCCACCCACCAGCAGCAGGAAGAAGAAGGAGTTCGCTATGACCATCATGGCCCACCGCGCCCTGACCCTGAACGCCGACGGCATCACCACCGACCTCCACGAGACCCTCGCCGAGGGCTGGTCGCTCGCCGAGGACGTCCGCGGCCTGGCCCGCCACGGGATCGACGTCGCCGTCACGGTGGACCCCACCTCCATCACGGCCGTCCTGACCATCGCCCCTCACGCCATCGCCGTGCTGCCCGCCCTGCTCCGCGAGATCGACCACGCCCGCCTGGACGAGTCCCGGGCCGGAGCGCCCGTCGTCCTCGGTTCCGTCTGCCAGGGCACGGTCAAGATCCGCCTCAAGATCCCCGTCGGTCTGATCCCCTCCCAGGTCGCCGCGCTGCTGCCCGCCCCGACCGCCTCGAAGGAGAACGACCGATGATCCGCCTGGTCTCCGCCGCCCGCCTGGCCCGCCTCACCGAGACGGCCCGCACCGCCGAAGCCCGGATCCGGGGCGCCCGCAAGGACGCCGAGAGCGCCGCGAAGCTCGCCGAGAGGGCCGTCGCCGACACCGAGCTGGTCGAGGACGCCTACCGGCGCCTGTGCGAGGAGAACGTCAACGCCCGCAAGGAGGCCGCCGACCGCGCCGCCGACGTCCGCCTCGCCGCGTTCGACATCGTCGCCGCCCTCCTGGACGACCGCCACGACGACGCCGGGCGCCGCCAGGAGCTGGCCCGGCTCCTGACCGCCCGCCGCGAACTCCTGGGCCTGGACGCCATGCCCCGCCCGATCTGGCGGCACGTCCTCGACCTCGCCCGCCGCGACGGCGAGCAGGACGAGCAGGACGAGGCGACGCCCGGCACCGGCGCCAGCCAGGCGCCCGCCACCCCCACCCCGTAGGCCGCACCGACCGGAGGTTCCCCCCGTGGCCCGCAAGCCCGCCACTCGCCCCCGCAAGGCACAGCGGCGCACCCCCGCCCGCCCCGTCCCCGCCGCCCTCCCGGCGGGGACGGGCGCGGTGCCCCGCCCCTCCCTCCCCGCCGACGACCAGCCGACCCCGGCCGGTGAAGCCCCGCATACGGCCGGCGCCGGGGCTCCCGAGTACCTCGACCTTGAGATCGCCGCTGCGCGGATCGCCGACGTACGGGACCGCGCCGCCGACCTCGCCGACCTCGCCCGGGAGAAGGCTGCGGCCGACTCGGCCCGCCGGCTGGCCGAGGCCGCCGCCCTGGCGGCCAAGACCATCGCGGACGCCGACGAGAAGGCCGGGCAGCTCACCACCGCCGCCCAGGCCGAAGCCGACCGCCTCAACGGCCAGGCCCAGGCCGCGCACTTGCAGATGGTCTCCGCCGAGGAGCGGCGCGCCCTGTACGAGGAGGCAGCCGCCCGCTCCCGCGTCTACGTCGAACTCGCCGACGGACGCGCCGCCAGCAGCCTGGAGGAGGTCCGCCGCCACCTGGAGGTCGTGGAGGACCTGCGCGGGCAGGCCGCACACCTCGGCCGGCAGGTCGCGGCCGCCCGTACGGAGCTGGAGCAGCAGGCCAGCACCCACGAGGCTGCCCTCGACCTCCAGGCTCGCACCGCCCGGGTGGAGCTCGCCGAAGAACTGGGTGCTGCCCGCCAGTCCGGGTTGGAGCAGCTCCGCCGCGACACCGAGGCCGCGCTCAGCAGCGCCCGCGAGGAGGCGGAGGAGGTGATGGCTCGCGCCGAGGAAGCCGCCAGCGCGGTGCGGGCCAAAGCCGCCGAAGCGGCCAAGGCGATCCACGCTTCTGCCCGCCAGGACGCCGAGGCGCTGCGGGAGGCTGGTCGCGAGCAGGCGGCCGAACTCCTTACTCGCGCCGCGGCGGAAGCCCGGGCGTTGAAGGAGGCGGCGGTCCAGGCTGCCGCCGATAGCAGGGCCTCCGCCGAGAAGCGGGCAACCGACCTGTTCCAGGCGGCCCGGGAGAAGGCCGGCGAAGTCCGCAGGGCTGCCGACGCCCACGCGGCCGAGGTCCGCCGCCAGGCCACGCTGGCCGAGAAGGACCTCGTGGCCCGGATCGCGGAGGTGGCCGGGCGGGAGCGGGAGGCGGCCCGGTTGCTGGCCGTGGCCGAGGAACGCGACGCCAAGCAGGCCCGCCGTACGGAGGCGAGCGAGAAGGTGTGGCAGGCCGCCCCGTGGGCCGCGCTCGCCGCCGGGGTCGGCCTGGCCGCCTCGGGCGAGTTCCAGCTCGCCCAACTCGTCGGCTTCGACTGGCGGGTGGCGTGGCTGCTCCCGGCCTCCATCGACATCTACGCGGTGACCGCCTTCAAGCGGAAGCGGGACGTGAAACCGGCGCTGTCGATCATGGCCGCCTCGAACCTCGCCTACCACCTCGCCGAGCGGTACGGGGTCCACGGCCCGGAGGGCGAGAAGATCGTCCTCGCGCTCACCGCGCTCGTGGTGATCACCTTCGTGGCGATCATCTGGAGGGTCCACGTCCTCCTCGACGGGCACCACGGATCCGGTGAACAGGAGCTGCCCGCATCCGGTAATCCGGACCCCGCCGTATCCGGTAACCGATCCGGTACTCCGCAGGTCACCGCATCCGGTAACCCGTCCGGTAACCCGTCCGGTGAAGCATCCGGTAATCCGTCCGGTAGCCGCTCCGGTAGTCCGTCCGGTACCGCATCCGGTAACGGCTCCGGTAGCTCGTCCGGTACCGCATCCGGTAGCCGGTCCGGTGAAGCACCCGGTAACCCGTCCGGTAGCGGCTCCGGTAACGGGTCCGGTGACGGGACGGCCAAGCCCACCGCTACCGGAGGCGGCAAGCCAGGCGCATCCGGTAAGAGGCGCGGCCCCGCACCCATCACCCCCGAGGTACGGGAGCAGATCCGCACCCGGGTCCGGAACCTCCTCGCCACCGCCGAGGAGATCTCCCACGCCCAGATCGCCCGCGACTTCAACCTCGACCCGGTCGCCGGACCCGAGTACGTCCGCAACCAGGTCCGCGCCGTGAGCAAGGAACTGGCCCGCGCTTGAGCCACCAACCCCGCTGAGGCCCGTCACCACCTGCCAGGCACCGCCGCCGGCCCCGGTGACGGGCCTCACCTGCACCCACACCATGGAGGACCCCAGTGAGCCCCGACCGCTGGACCAGCGACCTCCTGCTCACCGAGCAGGGCAGCAAGATGTACGCCGACCAGATCCGCCAGATCTTCCGCGCCTACGGCCTGGACTTCCGAGCCCTGGCCGACGAGGTGCACGGCCACCTGGTGGAGGTCCCGATCGACGGCGACGGCCGCCTGGCCGCCCGCCTGCACGCCTGGCAGATCTCCCGCCACCTGCGGGACATGGCCAAGCACGCCCAGGCCATCATGGACGCCGCCAAGGCGCTGGAGACCGCCTACCGCAAGGGCCGCATCGAACTCCCGCAGACCCGCCTGGACAAGGCCGAGAGGAAGGCCCTCCACAAGGCCAGCAAGCACCTGACCGCCTCCCCGTCGGGGGTGGTCAACCAGGTCGCCGCGGCCGCCTCGACCGACCAGGCCGGGCTCGTGCCCGCCCAGCAGCAGCCCGCGCAGCCGTCACAGCCCGTGATGCCGCTCGCCTCGCTGTTCAAGGTCGCGGAGTGAACGCCGCCCGGCGGGCCGCCCGCACCCGCGCCAACCACGCAGCGTTCTGGAACGCCCGCCAGCAGTCGGCGAAGACGAACAAGGAGTTCGCCGGGCTCATGGTCGAGTACGCCAAGTCCACCGCGAAGAAGAAGGCCGACCGGGACAGCGGCGCCACCGAGAACCCCGACGACCACGCGGTCTGGCGGGAGCTGTCGGAGCTGCTTCACACCTGGGCGCAGCGTCACATCACGTAGTTACTGCGCACGCCCGACTTGTTGTTGTTGCCACCCGGCCCCGGGCCTCCCGGGGCCCAAGGCGCGCGCGCGACGCGCGCGCGTGAGGCTCCCATCACCCCTCACTCAGTGTCAACCCCCTCCGAGGGAGGTCTTCATGACGGATCAGCAGTCCGGCCCCCCTGACGAGGGCCGGGTCATCCCCTTCCCGGCCGTCGGATTCAACCCGCCCACCACGAGCACCCCGACCCCCGAGACGCCCGCGCCGGCCGCCGCCACCGCGACCGCCACCCGACCGGAACCGGAATCCGACGGCGCGTTCCCCACGCTCATCGCCCAGGCCCTGGTACCGCCGCTCGCCTTGTCCTTACCGGACCTGCCCACCACAGGCAGTGACGACCCGGCAGGGGTGGCCCTGGCCGCCGAAGCCCCCGCCGACACCGCCCAGGGGCAGCACATGACCCTGCGGGACGGCGCCACGCTCTCCGTCTTGGTCGCCTCCGCCGTCGCCGTCGCGTGCCTGCGCGGCAGCGTCGCGGTCGTCTCCTGGATGAAGGCCCGCGCCGACCACCACAAGGCCATCGCCGAGAAGGCCGCCGGGAAGGCCGCCAAGACCACCGCGGCCGCCGCCCGGGTGCCCTCGGGCCCCGAGTACGGGAAGAAGGCCACCGCACCCGGCGGTGGCGGTTCCCGAGGTGGCGGCGGGGGTGGGGGCTCGAAGGGCGGGGGCGGGGCGGGCCGTTCCGGCGGGACCGCCCCGGCCGCCCACCGGTCCGGCGCCTCGCCGTTCGGGAAGGCCGCCAACGGCAAGGGCGTCTCCCCCGCCGCCCAGGTCAAGAAGAACTCCCCCGGCGGAACGGCCCCTGGTGGGGGCACGGGCAAAGAGAAGAAGCCGAAGGCGCCCAAGGCCTCGCCGACGGGGGACTCCTCCACCAGCTCGGACACCGGCAAGGAGAAGGCGCCGCGCGGGGCGAAGGGATCGAGGCTGCGCCTGCCCCGCCGCCGCAAGAACAAGGCCGCGGGCGCGGAGGGCACGGGCGGCACGTCCGGCTCCGGGTCCGGCGGGAAGACGAAGCCGTCCTCCGGAAAGGCCGGCTCCGGCTCCAAGCCCGGCAAAGGCCCCAAGGCCGGGAAGGGCAGCGGCGGCAAGGGCGGGTCCGCGCCGACCCCGAAGAAGGGCAAGGGCAAGGGGCCCAAGGGCGGTCCGAAGAAGACGTCCGCGCCCGGCTCGACGTCCGGGCCGAAGAAGAAGCCGAAAGGCTCGAAGAAGTCGCCGACCTCCGGCAAGCGGTCGTGGGTGCGGCGTGGCGCCGCGCAGCTCAAGCGCGGAGCGAGCAAGGCGTCCTCGCTCACGGTCCGGGCCGCGAAGTCGAAAGCGGCCCGCAGCACGGCCCGTAGCGCGGGCCGGGCCGGGAAGTGGGCGTGGCGCACCTCGGGGAAGGTCGGCAGGAACGGCCTGACGGCTGCGAACCGGCACCGCAAGAAGGCGACCGGCTGGGCGCGTTCGGGGTGGTCGCGGGTCAAGGACCGGGCCGAGGTCCGCTGGGAGAGCTGGCAGAACAAGCGGCGGGCCGCCACAGGGCCACCGCCTCCCCCGCCCGGGCCGCCAGGCCCCGCAGGCCCGCCTCCCCCTCCACCGGGAGGCCCTGCAGGGCCTCCTCCGCCCTCTGGACCGCCCCCGGGCCCGACGGGGCCGCCTCCTCCGTCGGGGCCGCCACCAGGCCCTACAGGGCCGCCTCCTGGTCCGCCTCCGCCGCCCGGCGGCCCCGGCGGTCCCGGAGGGCCGCCGCCCCCTCCCCCGCCTCCGCCCGGGCCGGGGCCGTCGGGTGGTCCGTGGGCCGGGCACAGCGTGCCCAAGCCGCCGCCCGGCATGGCCCCCGACCCGCCCACCGTGACCCTCACCCGCATCCCGCCCGACCCGCCGAAGCCGGCGCCCGCTCCGGCCGGCGCGCTCGGGCCGTCACCGAGCAGGCCTGCACTCGAACCCGCCCCCTCAGGAGGCGCCCCCATGCACAGCTCTGACGCCCCGGTCGTCGCCGGTATGGCGATCACCGGATGCTTCACCGGCACCGGCACCGGCGGCCAGGGCGCCGCCCTGGAGCCCGCAACCGGCGGCACGGGCAACATCCTCGACCTGGTGCCCATCGCCTACGACTTCGGCGACAGCGACCTGACCATCTACGACCTGATCGCCTCCGACGCCGACATCGCCGTCGAGGTCCTCGCCCGCGTCGAGGAAGCCCGCCACGACGCCGAGGCCGCGAAGAAGCTCTACACCCACCTGTCGAACCTGCTGGTCGAGATCAACCGGCTGAAGATCCCCGGCGCACTGCGGGGGCACGCGCTGCGGCTGATGGAGAACGCCGAGGAGATCCGCAAGAACGCCCTCGCGCTGAACGCGGCCCTGCCCCAGGCGTCCGAGGCCATCGCCACCGCCGGGAACAAGGCCGCCTACCGGCACCAGGAGCTGGCCGACCTCACCCGCGACCACGGGCACGCCGCCCCCGCCGAGCGCGAATACCACCAGGAGTAGCCGCGATGAGCGACACCTTCCCGGCGCTGCCCGCCGGACCGACCCCGGCGCTCGCGCCGCCCTCCAACATGCCCGCCCTGGAACCGGCTCCCGCCCCCTCGGCGCCGACTGGGCCGCCTCCCGCTCAGGTCCCCGGGTACACCGCCCCCACGCCACCGGAGCCGGGGCCGCTGTGGGAAGAGGTACCCGCCCCGGCGCCCGCCACGGAGCAGCCCGCGCCGGCCGAGGGGCCCGGCACGGCCCTGGAGCCGGTAGGGGCGCCCCCTCTGCCCGCCCCCGTAGGCCAGGAGCTGCCTGGCCAGGACATCGAGCAGGCCGCGGAGAAGATGGGCATCTCCGTCGCAGCGATGCTGGAGCTGTTCACCTACCTCCGGCTCGTCGCCCAGCTGGCCAAGGCCGGACGGTCCCTGCGCGGGGTCGGCGCCCGGGTCCGCGAGACGTACGAGTACGTCGCCGACTGCGCCAAGTCCGTGGACCACCAGGTGGCGCTCGCCGCGCACCTGGAAGTCGACCCCAACACCCTGGCCGAGCACCGGGAAGCCGCGCAGGTGATGCGCGGCGCGCTCGCCGCCGCCCGCCGGATGGCCTCCAGCGCCGAGGAGATGGCCGTGCTGTTCGCCCAGGCCGAGGCCGCGCACCGCACCGACTACGGCGCCATCGCCGAACGCGCCGCGAACATGCCCGACGGCATCGACATGGCGAGCCGCAACTTCTACCGCACCCGCTGACCCGCCCCGGGCGCCAGGTGGTGGGGGAACGCCTGCGCCGGCCGCAGCGGCTCCCCCGCCACCCGCCCACCGCACCCAGAAAGGACCCGCTGTGATCCCGTCCGTCGAACGGATCCGCACCGCGCTCATCCGCACCCGGGACATGACCGGGCGGGCCGGGACCGTGGGCGGCTGCGCTGTCCTGCTCGCCTCGACCGTCACCCCGACCGCCGCGCTCGCTGTCGTGCCCGCCGCTCTCGCCACCGGCGGCGGGTTCCTCATGACGGTGGCCCCCCACCAGGTCCCGGCCTGGCTCAAGGGCATGTACCTCTCCCCCACTCTCACCTTCACCGCCGCCACCCTCGGGTTCCAGATCGTCCCGGGGATGCAGCCCTGGGAGCTCGCGGCCGCCGCCCTCTGGACGGGCATCACCTGGTGGGTGCGCCCCGCCCAGTGGGTGCGGCTGAACGCCGCCGCCCTCACCAAGGACCCCCAGGAGGCTTCGGCCGCCGAAGTCACCGCCCCCGCGCCGCAGATCCTGACGACCGGTCCCCTGGAGGCGCGCCTGGCGTCCTGGTGGGCGGCCGCCGCCGCCATCGAGGGCGGTCTCGCGCCGGGGACCTGGCTGGAGCAGCTGCGCGTGAGCGGGCCCCGGGACTGGTCCGCGCAGATCGTCGCCCCCGTCGGCTACCCCGTCCCCTCCGTCAGCACCGAGCGGCTCTCCGCCCTCATCGACACCCCCGCCGACCTGATCCACGTCGGCCCGGTCCCCGGGAGCGGTACGGGCCGCAAGCAGATCAGCGTCGGCAAGGCCGCCGCCGCGACCGACTTCCCCTCGGTGTGGGCGCAGCAGGTCGCCCCGTCCGCTATGCCCGGCGCCCAGGTCATCCGAGTCCGGCGGGGCAACACCATCACCGGTGAGTGGGAGGAGGTGGCCCAGCCGTGATGGCCCGCACGGCAGTCACCCCGGCCGCCGCCGAGTTCGACGTCGTCGAGATCGAGGTCGCCGTCCCGGCGGGCCGGGTCATCACCTACGACCACCGGCTCCTGTGCTCCGCCCTCGGCGTCACCGACCCTGCCTGCGTCGCCGTCGAGACCGACGGCCTGGGGCGGGCGCTGGTCACGATCTACAAGCGGCCGCCTCTGGCCAACCTCCCCGAACCCGCCCCCGAGACCGACCTCGTCATGGACGCCGACGGGTACATCACCGTCGGCCGCTACCACGACGGGGAACCGGCCCGGATGCGCCTGTACGAGCCGGGGTCGGGCGCGCAGCGCGCCGCGATCTTCGGCACCACCGGGGCGGGCAAGTCGAGGTCGCTCCAGCTGGTCCTGGCCGCGGAGAAGCGCTCGGGGATCTGCACCTGGCTCGCCGACCTCAAGATGGGCCAGTCCGTCCCCGAAGCGCGAGGGAACGTGGACTGGCACGTCACCACGCCCGAGGACGCGATCCGGATGCTGCGGGCCGCCGTCGCGGTCGCCCTGGAGCGAATGCAGCGCTACGCCGCCATGGGCCGCAGCTCCTTCTTCGCGGGGATGCCGGACCCCCTGATCACCGTCAGGATCGACGAGGCCAACCGCTTGCTCGAAGACGGGGCGCCTTACCGGCAGGAGGCCGCCTACCTCATCAAGGAGTTGGGCAGGACCGGCAGGAGCGTGGGCGTTGGGGTGTCCCTGTCCGCGCAGGCCGGCCACGTCGAGGAGCTGGGCGGCTCCGACACCCTGCGCGGCATGTTGAAGGAGGGCGACACCGTCCTGCTGCGCTGGTCCTCCGGGATGATGGCCTCCATCGTCTCCGACGGACTGCTGCCCGACGGCGTCTCCCTCGTCCCCATCCCCCGCCTCGACGGCCCGCCCGCGCTGCGCAGCAGGTTCGACACCGGCCACGGCGCCCGCGTCCTGGGGTCGTCCACGGCCGGGATGGCCTACCTCCTGGGCTCCCACCGCCCCTCGGTGCTGATGCGGTTCTTCCGCGTCGGCTCCCTGACCCCGGTGGACGGGCTCGACCCGGCGATCCTCGCCCTCTACGGGACCGGGGACCCGACCCGGCTTGAGGTCGCCTCCCACGCGGTCGCCGGAGGCGCGTACGGCAACCGGGGCGGCGCCATCCTCCTCACCCCGCCCCGGCCCGCCCCCACGCCCGCGCCCGCTCTCGTGCCGCAGGCCCCGCTCCCGACTGCCCCGGCCGTCGAGTTCACGGCCGAGCCCACCGCCCCCGCACCCGCAGCCGAGGTTCCCGAGCACACCGCCGACGCCGGGGCCCCTGGGCACATCGCCGGACCGGACGCCCCGATCACCAAGGGCAGCAACGGCGGCAAGGGCGGCACAACCGCGACGTCCCGCATCAAGGCCGTCATCAAGGCAGCGGGCGGCACCCTCACCAAAGCCGGAATTGTCGCCGCCCTCAAAAACGACGGCGGCCGCGACCTGTCCGCCTCCCGCGTCGGCGCGGTCCTCTCGGAGCTGACCGGCGAAGGAGTCCTCATCTCGCCGCAGCGCGGCACCTACCGACTCCCCTGACCCTCGCGTGAGCCCGCCCCATCCGGCAGGGGCGGGCTCACGCGTTCTCCCCGACCTGCGGAAGCGAGCACACCGACATGAGCCACCACCTCGACCCCGTCGCCACCCCGGCGCCCATCTGGCAGCCCGCGCCGGCCCCGGCCGCCGAGCTGGAGCTCTACCCGGTGCCGGTCCCCGAGTCGATGCCGGTACTCCTGCCGGACGGACGCACCGCGTGGGCCCGCCAGGTCATCCCCCGCCTCGAACCCGCCCCCCTGCCCATGGCGGCCGCGCCGATCCCCGGCTGGGCCAAGGGCCTGGCCCTCGCCTCCGCCGCCCTGTCCTTCGTCGCGCTCTCCGGGGCCGCCGCCCTGCGGATCGCCGCCCCAGCTCTGGAGGTCGCCATCACCTTCCTCGAAGCCCTGATGACGTTCGCGGTCATCGCCGCCGTGGTCCTCCTCGGCGTCGGCCTCAAGGTCCGCGCCAGCCACGGCGCCGGAGCCCAGAACGCGCCCGTGATGAACCTGTCGATCGGGAACATCACCGCCGGGGCCGGCGGTGCCGGCGGCCGTTGGCTCTCGCGCGGCGGGCAGGGCGGAGCCGTCCACCTCAACATCACCAACCAGAAGTAGCCCGGAAAGGCATCCGTTGTGGACCAGGTGAACCTCTACCGAAAGGTGCTCGCCGAGAAGGGCGAGTACTGCGGATGCCAGGGCGCGTGCGGCAAGGACCACGGCGGGGGCACCTGCCGGGCCGGAGCGACGGGGAAACCGGTACGGCTCATCGCCGCCCCCTACCCGCCCCGCCCCAGCGACGCCGCGAACGCCTCCGCCCCGCCCGGCACCTACTGACCGTGGTGCGGACCGTGCTGGGGCAACGCCCTCACCGCCGTCCGCCAGGCCCTCGCCGACACCAACCACCAGCGGATGGCCGCCGCCCAGATCCCGATGTTCGACCTCCCCGGAGCCGCCGCATGACCACCGAACCGGACCCGTACGAGTCAGCCCCACCCCTCGACGAGGAGCTGGACGCCGTCACCGCCCTCGCCCGCCGACTGAACCTCGACCCGTCACTGCTGCGCGAGTACACCCTGCGCAGGGCTGCCGCCGACGACCGGCTTGCCCGCGCCGCCCCCGGCAACACCCGAGCCGACACCCGCGCCACCGTCAGCGCGTTCGCCCTGCTCCTCCACGACCTGAACAACCCCGGGCAGGCCGCGGGCCCGCTGCCGCCGGCCACCGCCGAACTGACCACGTACATCCGCCAGGAGTACGCCGCCTACCGAAAGGACCACACCTGATGACCACCCCCGACCCCACCCCCGGCGCCCGTCTCGACGGCGCGCTCGCAGATACGGCCGCCGCCGTTGCCCGCACCGACACCAAAGCCTCCGCGCTCCTGGCCGCTCTCGGCTTACCCCTCGCCGTTCTCGCCGCCGCCCTGCCCGGCCGCCACCTCCCCCCGTCCGCGTCCGTCCTGACCACCCTCGGCGCTCTCTCCCTGGTCGCCGCGATGTTCACCGTCCTGCTCGTCATCCGCCCCCACATCACCCCCGAGCGAGGCACGTTCCTCCACTGGGCCGACTGCACCGAACAGGAAGTCCTCGACGACCTCGCCACCGACCGACGGACGCAGCACCTCGTCCAGCTCTCCCAGATCGCCACCCGCAAGTACCGGGCCCTGCGCATCTCCGTGTACCTCACTGACGCCGCCCTGCTGCTGCTGGCTGCCGCGTTCCTGACCGCCTGACCGACGCCTTGGAGGGGAAGCAACACACGATGACGACCATCAGCGAAGTCGCCACCGCGTACACGAAGCTGCTCGACTCCCGTGTCGAGTTCCACGCGCGTACCTTCGGCGCCCGCGTCGAATCGGAGCTCGCCGACGCACAGGACATACACCGCTACCAGCAGGCCAAGAAGGCCGGCCGAGCCCGCGCCGAAGCCGGTAGTCGCGTACGGCGCGCACAACGGCGACTGAAGAAGGCCACTACCCCGCAGGAGACCGCCCGCTTCGCCGGGGAACTCGATGCCGCCCGCACGGCCCAGGCCACGGCCGAGGACGCGTACTCGGCGCTGCGGAAAGCGTCGTCCGAGTCCGGCTCGCTCTCCGCCTTCGGCCAGCTGGTACGCGCCTCATTCTGGCCGTCCCTGGCTGTGGCCGCCGCCTTCGCCGTGTACTTCGTCGCAGTCCTGTCCTGGAAGCCGGTACAGGATCCCTCTGCCGCTGACGACGACGACGCTTTCACGCACACGGACCGGCGCGGCCTGATCGGATGCCTGTCCATCCTGGGCTTGGGCCTGGTCGCGTTCTTCTTCGTCTTCCTGGTCTTCGGGCCTCTCGCCGCGCTCATCGTCCTCCAGATCGCCTTCGTGTCCGCGATCCTCGGCATCCGGGCCTGGATGCGGGCCTGCGACGAACATGAGAAGTACGTCCTGGGCATCACCGACTGACCCCGGCAGCGAAAGTGGGCGGGCTCGGTCCCCTGAACCCTCAGGGGACCGAGCCCGCCCCTCTTTTCGCGTTTCAGGCCACTGTTCGGTTGCCGGTCACCTTCAGCGAAGACCGTCCGTAGATCCTGCTCCGACTCCATCCTGATCTCCACACGACAGGAGAGGGGCGCTCGGTGGACTTCGAGTTCGAGTGCGGGTGGTGCGGCGAGACCTGCGCCGTCTACGGCAAGCCGGTCGGGTTCTGGGTCGAGAAATACGAACTTCCCGCCGAGTGGGACTGCTGGAGCTGCGGCGGCACCAACGAGACCCCCGACGACTGACCTCGGCCATCGGTAGGCGTCTGCCGACCGCAGCGGTGGCCAGCCACCAGCGTGATCACTTCCTCCGCGAGGTAGCCGACCTGGGCCTTACGCGGTGCCCGTCCCGGCCGTCCGGCGTCGACAACGGTAGGCACTGCATTGCCGCGAGGGCGCCAGCCCGGCGCCTGCGGAGTCCTCCACCCACCTCTGGGCCCGCCTGCTACGCCTGCGCCGACGGGCGCAGCAAGCCGCTCAACTCGGCCCCGGCCGACGATCACCCGAGGTGGTGGCTGCCTCCGGCGAGCGGAGCGCTTGATAACTGAGTTATCGACGAAGGCTGGTTGCCGATCTGCCTACACCTACGCAATCCGGATGGAACGGATGTGCTCGACATGTAATGGCCGTGTCGGTGCTCGCGCCAGTTTGTATGAAGTTAGTAAGCTGCCCTCATGGTTACCCCGAATCCCGCTGGAGACAGAGAGAAGGTTGTCTCCAAGCTTCCGCCTTCGCTGCATCAAGAGCTCAAGATCCGCGTGGCGGAACTGAGGGTTGACATCCAGGACGCAGTCGCCGAGGGCATCGAGCTGTGGCGGAACACCGGCACGGAACGGCCCGCCGTGCAGACTGCTGGCTCCGCCACCTTCTCCACTTGGCTCCCCGCCGGCCAGTGGGAACAGCTCAAGGCCGCCTGCAATGATCGCGAGATCCCCTACGTGCAGGGGCTCGCCCAAGCGGTAGCGCTCTGGCTTGAAGAGCACCCGTCAACGCGAATCCGCCCCGTCAAAGGCATTACCCGACGCATCGTGGTGTGCAACCAGAAGGGCGGCGTGGGGAAGACGGCCGTCGCGGCAGGTATTGGCCAAGCGCTCGCTGAGGGCGCCGAGTTCGTTGAAGCAGTGAACGAGACCCTCCGAGCGACGCTTGGGGATCGATACGAAGCCGACGCGAAGCTCCCGGCTCACGAGCTACGCGTGCTGCTCGTCGACTTCGACCCCCAGGGCCACCTCACGAGGCAGTTGGGCCTCCAGATGATCCCCAACAAGAAGGGCAACAGCCTGGCGCAGTTCATGGCTCAGCAGGTCCGCGATGGGCACATCAGGGACCTGGTCGTCCCTCTCTCCGACGAACGATTTGGCGGCCGCCTCCACGTGCTGCCGTCCTGCCAGGATGCGTTCCTACTGGACCTCATGATCTCTCGGGACCGCAACCGACAGGCGACTCTGGAACGGGCTTTGGAGCCTCTGGAGCCGGACTACGACGTCATCCTGATCGACTGCCCTCCGAGCCTCGGACTGGGCATGGACGCGGCGATCTTCTATGCTCGCCGCCGCCCGGGGGAGAGAGCGGGATCTTCCGGAATCGCGATCGTGGTGCAGGCCGAGGACAGCTCAGCTGACGCCTACGACATGCTGATGGAGCAGATCGAGGACGGGCAGGCCGACTGGCGCATCGACATCGATCAGCTCGGCCTTCTCGTCAACCTCTATGACGGCCGGCGTGGCTACATCGCCACCTCATCGCTGCAAGCCTGGAAGGAAATAGGGAATCCCCGAGTGGTGGGTGTCATCCCCGACCTCAAGGAACAGCGCGAGGCAGTACGCAAGAAGAAGCCTCTCTTCGTGCATGCCCCCGCCCTTGAGCAGGCAGTAGCCCTGCGCAAGATCACGAAGGAGATCTCGGCGTGAACTCACGTCTCTCAGCGGCAGAACGCGTTGGCGAGTCAGCCAGCTTCGGCCGTGTCACCCGTCGGAGTGAGCGGGGCCAGATCATTGCGGCCCAGCTCGGGGAAGCCACCGAAGCAGGACCGCCCACCGAACTGTTCCTCGACCTCATCAGCTCGAACCCCGAGAACCCCCGCGAAACCATTGCAGACATTGAAGGTCTCGCGTCGAGCCTCATCGAGATCGGCCTTGTACAGGCCATCACCGTGGCATCGGTGGCTGCCTACCTGGAGCACCGGCCGAACGTCGGGCACAAGCTCGATGACGGCGCGCAGTTCGTCGTGGTGGATGGGCACCGCCGCCTCGCTGCGGCTCGCCATGCCGGGCTCAGGTCCATCAAGGTCGTCGTCAACGATGACCTTGCCGCTACCGACGAGACGCTGCTGGAAGCCGCCTACGTGGCCAATGCGCAGCGCGAGGGACTTACGGACCTTGAGGAAGCGGCAGCTCTGAAGCGCCTCGTGGAATTCCATGGGTCACAGCACGAGACAGCTCGCCGTATCGGGAGGAGCCAGGCGTACGTCTCCCAGAAGCTGTCGCTGCTCGACCTGACGCCCGAACTGCAAGCTGACCTTCAAGCCGGCCGTCGCCAGGTCAATCAGGTCCGTGGGTTGGGCAAGCTGACCCCCGAGCAGCAGCGTGCGGAGGCTGACCGTCGCGCCGTGGTGACCCGCGCGAAGAAGGAGGAGAGGAAGCAGCAGGCGAAGGGCCTGGTGCCAGCACCGTCACCGGCAGCTGATAACTCAGTTATCACCGGTGCGCCCGGATCGCCGACGTCTTCCGCGAATGCCGAAGGCGTGGAGCTCCCGGAGAGGGCGCAGGCCGATGACTTCGCGGGCGCCCCGCAGGCCATGGCTGTCGAGCCCCAGGTACCGGGTCCTGCTCGCGAAGCAGTAGCCATGCCCACAGGGGTGTCAGATTCGCTCGGACCTGCCCAGGAAGGCCTCACCAGCGAGGTCTCCGTGCCGTGGCACGACGGCAACGCCGCCATGGACATCGCCCTCATCAGTTTGAGCCAGGACCAGCGCAGTGTCTTTCTGCACCGGTACATCGAACGGAGCGGAAGCACGGAAGCGCTGGTAGACGATCTCTCCCGGGGCCTACCTCCGTCCGGCCGTCTGCGGCTGGCCGACATCCTCGGCGAGGTCGCGGAACGCCTGCGCGTGGTGTAGGCCCGAGGGTCCTGGATCAGCTGGACGGCCCTAGGGGCCGACCCCTCGTGGTGTCGTCCCCGGCAGGATCGAAGGAGCTCAGGGTGCCTTCTAGCCCCCGCCTCTGGCGGGGGCTTCTGCCATCTTCGGGGGCTGTCGTTCACTCCTGCCGGTGACTGTGTTCGGCCTGTCCAGCGAAACCGATCAGGTACCCGTGACCTTCCCGAGTGCTCCTCGATACGCATTGATCACGTCCGCCCAGCCGTCAACGCGGCGGCGTGTGCGTTGATCGGACTGCCGTCGGGGAGGACCAGTGACCACCGAGGATGTGGAGCGGCAGCTCCGTACGGATAGCGAGGGGAGCCGAGATGGCGATGCAGTTGAGCAGGCACGGCCGGCTGGCGCGGGAGTACTGGCAGACGTACCGGCCGCAGGCCCTGGAGGAGCTGGGGAGTCTGGAGGAGCAGGAGGCCTTCTTCGTGCGTCTGGATCTGCGGCTGGGGGAGCGGATCGGGCAGGTGGCGGAGGAGCTTCTCCTGGAGGTTCCGATGGCGGAGCGGGGCGCGGTCCGGCGGGCGGTGCGGAAGCAGGCGCAGGAGATGGTGTACGACCAGGAGGTGTTCCTGCCCAAGGAGCAGGGGACGGAGCACCGGGAGATGTAGCGGCCCCGCGGTTTCGTCCGGCCGGTCAGCAGGACCTGGCACCGCCCCGTTTGGGGGACCGGGCGTACGCCAACGTAGAGGCGCTGAGACTGCTGCGAACCCTGGAGGAGGAAGGGCGCGCGGCGACCGCGGAGGAGCAAGGGGCGCTCGCTCGCTGGTCGGGGTGGGGCGCTCTGAAGCAGGTCTTCGCCCCGCGCCCGCCAGCCGCCGACGTAGCGGATGCGGAGGCGCGCCGGTCCGCGGTCGGGTGGCTGGCGCTCGATCCCGTTCGTACGCAGGTGCGCGAGCTGCTGTCTGATGAGGAATGGGCGGATGCCCGCCGCAACCTGCTGAACGCGCACTACACCGATGCCGGACTGGTCGAAGCGGTGTGGGGCGGAGTCCGCCGGCTGGGGTTCGACGGCGGCCGGGTGCTGGAGCCTGGCTCTGGCAGCGGCAACTTCATCGGCCTGGCCCCCACCGACACCGCGGTGCCGGTGCACATGACGGGCGTGGAGGTCGAGGGCAACACCGCAGCACTGTCGCGGCACCTCTACCCGGACGCCGACATCATCACGGCCCCATTCGAGGACGTGACCCTGGCCGACGGCGCTTTCGACGCCGTCGTCGGGAACATCCCCTACGGCCGCTACAGCAGGTACGACAAGGTCCACAACGCCGATCTGGCGCTGTCGATCCATGATCACTTCGTCCTGAAGTCCCTCGCGGCCACGCGACCCGGCGGGATCGTCGCTCTGATCACCAGCCGCTTCACCCTCGACGGCAAGGACACCGCGCCCCGCGAGCGGCTCTACGACCTCGGCGATCTCGTGGGGGCTGTCCGTCTCCCGGCGGGTGCCCATCGCGAGGCGGCCGGCACGGACGTGGTCACCGACGTCCTCTTCCTGCGGCGCCGGATGCCGGGAGAGGAGAAGGGCCCGGACGGCTGGCTGGGCACCCGCGAGCTGGTCCTCGACGGTCACGAGGAGCCGGTGCGGGTGAACTCGTACTTCCTGGACCACCCCGACCGCGTCGTCGGGGAGCTGCGGGCACGCCTGGGCAAGTACGGGCCGGAGCCGACCGTCGAAGGCGAGCGTGACGCCGCCGCCGGCCTTGCCGAAGTAGCCGAGGCGATCGCGGCGGAAGCACGCACCGCGGGCCTGACGGCGACTTCCTCCACGGCCCGAGCGGCTGGCGGCGCAGCCCCGGTGACGCTGACGCAGGCACTCGCCGAAGGCGCCCTCGGTCTGGACGAGTCGGGCAATCCGACGGTAGTGGAGGACGGGCGGATCGTCCCCCTGGACGTCCACCCCGAGCAGCGCGACCGCCTGGTCCAGCTCATCGGAATCAAGGCGCGCGCCCTCGCCCTCTACAAGGCGGAGGGCGACGCTGCCGAACCGGGGGAGACGCTGGAACTCGCCGAGCTGCGGACCGGTCTGCGCGAGGCCTACCGGGCCTACCGCAAGAAGAACCCGCCGCTGGCCAAGCCGGGCCAGAACCGCATCTTCACTCCGAAGGAGGCCAAAGAGCGCGCAGCCCTCCTCGGCCTGGCGAAGGTTCCGGACGAGTGGAAGGCCCGTACCGCCTTCGGGCTGGCCGACGACGATCCCGACGCCGATGTGCTGTTCGGCCTGGAGGAGTGGGACGAGCGCACCAACACCGCCGTCGAGCAGGCGGTCCTCCAGACGCGGGTCCTGGAGCCGCGGGCGCTGCCCACGGCAGCCGAGACCCCGGAGGACGCGGTCGCTCTCGCGCTGGAGTGGGACGGCGGCCGGCTCGACATGCTCCGGGTGGCGAACCTCCTGGGCGTCACCGAAGACGAAGCTGCGGTCCGGATCAGTCACCTGGCGTTCCGCGATCCCGCGCAGGCCGGCTTCTGGGAGCCTCGGCACCGCTACCTGTCCGGCAACGTCCGCGAGAAGCTGGACCAGGCCCGCCAGGCCGCCGCCGAGGACCCCTCCTACCTCGGCAACGTCGCCGCCCTTGAGCAGATCCAGCCCGAGGACCTGACGCCCGCAGAGATCAAGGCGAAGTGCGGCGCCCCCTGGATCCCGGTCCAGGACTACACCGACTTCATGCGCCACCTCGGCTTCCAGGAAGCACAGGTGCGGCATGCCGGTGGAACGACCTGGGAGGTCACCGGAGCGCACGTGGGTGACTTGGCCAAGTCGGAGTGGGGGACCGGCGACCGCAGCGCCCAGGAGCTGATGCTCGCGATCCTGCGCCAGGCCGACTCGACCATCCAGGTCACCTACAAGGACAACGACGGGAAGATCCACGTCAACCAGGTGGCCACTGACGCCGCCCGGGAGAAGGCCCGCCTGATCGTCCAGGCCTTCGACGACTGGATCTGGGCCGACCCGGATCGCGCCGAGCGCCTCGCTGGCATCTACAACCGCACCTTCAACAGCCTGGTCCTCTCCGAGTACGACGACAGCCCGCTCACGCTGCCCGGCATGAGCACCACGTGGCAGCGCCGTTTGCGCAAGCACCAGAACGCGGCGGTGCGCAGGATCCTCTCGGAGCCCACCGCCCTGCTGGCCCATGTGGTCGGTGCGGGCAAGACGGCAACGATGGTGGCCGGTGCCATGGAGCTGCGCCGTACCGGCATGGCGAGGAAGCCGATGCTGGTGGTTCCCAACCACATGCTCAAGCAGGTCACCCGCGAGTTCCGCGAGATCTATCCCGACCGTGAACGGGTCAAGCTCCTGGCGATCAGCGCAAGCGACCTGAACCAACGGCGCCGCGCGAAATTCCTGGCCAGGATCGCGGGCGGCGACTGGGACGCGGTGATCCTCACTCACGACGCCTTCAACATCGCGCCGCTTCGCCCCGACACCATGCAGGCCTACCTCGACCGCGAGATGGCGAGCCTGCGCGAGCAGCTCGACGCCGCCGCGGCGGCAGGCATGAGCAACAAGACGATCCAGGACATCGAAACCAGCCTCGCCAACGCCGAGGCCCGTCTCCAGAAGCAGATCGACGAGTCGTCGAAGTACGGCGGCATGTGCCTGGAGGACACCGGCGTCGACTACGTGATGATCGACGAGGCCCACCAGTACAAGAACCTGAGGACGATCTCGGCGATCCCCGGCGCCGGCATCCAGGGGTCTGCCAAGGCGACCAAGCTGCACATGCTGCTGGGCTACCTGCGCGAGGCCAACGGCCACAACAGGGTCGCCACCCTCGCCACCGGAACCCCCATCGCGAACAGCGTGACCGAGGCCTACGTCCTCAAGCGCTACCTGGCCCCCGACCTGCTGGCGCGTATGGGCCTGGAGAACTTCGACAGCTGGGCCGCGACGTTCGGGGAAGTCGTCTCCTCCCTGGAGCCGGACGCCAAGGGCGACGGCTACAAGTACAAGGCGCGCTTCGCCCGCTTCTTCAACGTCCCGGAGTTGATGAGCGTCTACCGCGCCTTCGCGGACGTGCAGATGGCCGAGGACCTGAACCTCCCGGTGCCGCCGGTCCTCGCCGGTCCGGACGGCCAGCGCGGCGAGGCCATCCACTTCGCCGTCACCGGCTCCCAGCGCCAGTTCATCAAGGAGCTCCCCAGGCAGGAGTGGGTCCGCCGGCCCGGCGGCGTCCTCAAGGCGCTCGGGCTGGGCCTCAGGGCCAGCCTCGACATGCGACTGGTGGGCGGCGAGGAAGGCGAAGGAACCAAGCTGGAGTACGCCGCCGAGCAGATTCTGCAGGTCTGGGCGCAGACCAGGGACGTCGTCTACCCGACCTCCAAGACCGACCCCACGCCGCAGCCGGTGCCCGGTGGCCTTCAGCTCGTCTTCTGCGACGAAGGCACCCCCGGCTCCAGTGCCGAGCACCCGGTCGACCTCTACGGATCCCTCCGCGAGCACCTCGTCGCCGCAGGCATGCCGCGCGAGAAGATCCGCTTCATCCACGAGGCCAGCACCGACAAGAAGAAGGAGCGTCTCTTCGCCGACTGCCGGGCCGGCCGTGTCGCCGTCCTGATCGGCAGCACCGAGAAGATGGGCACCGGCACGAACATCCAGGACAGGTCGGTCGCCCTGCATCACCTGTCTTACCCCTGGCGGCCCGCCGACATGGCCCAGCGCGACGGCCGCATCGAGCGCCAGGGCAATTTGAACGACCCCAGCATCCCGGACACCCCCGACCACGTCCGGATCTTCTACTACGTCACCAGCGGCTCCTTCGACGAGTTCCGCCTCAACGCCCTGGCCCGCAAGGCCCGCTTCATCTCCCAGATCCAGCGCCGCGACTTCAAGCTCCGCGAGATCGAGGACATCGGCGAGGAGGCCCTCAACCTCGGGATGCTCAGCGCGCTCGCCTCCGGCGACCCCGCGATCCTCCAGCTCGCAGAAGCCACCGCCGAACGAGCCCGCATGCAGGGCCTGGCCCGCGCTTGGGACCGGCAGCAGGACGGCCGCCTCCAGCTCGCCAAGGACCTGGACGACTACCTCCAGCGCGCCACCCCCTGCCTGGAAGGGATGCGCGCGGCCATGCCGCACCGCCGCCCCACCGCCGGGGACGCCTTCGCCATCACCATCGACGGGCGCACCCTGCGCAGCCGTGACGCCGCCGCGGCCACCCTCGGCGCACGCATGGTCGCCCTTGCCCGCGACCACAGCCTCTCCCCGGGCCAGCGCGTCCCCGTCGGCAGCCTCGGCGGACAGGACTTCCACGGCGAGATCTCCTACGACGCCGGAGGGCGCCGGCAGCTCAAGCTCCGCTTCGGGTGGGGCCACGTCGTACCCGTCGGGCACCGCGACGACCGTGCGCAATGGCAGTGCTCTGCCGTCACCGAGTCCAACGGCCGCGGCGCGATCGTCTCCCTGGAGAACTTCCTCACCAAGCTGCCAGACGACGCCGAGAAGCTGGAACGCGAGATCCACATCCAGCAGGGACACCGCGCCGACGCTGCCGCGAACTTCCGCTCCTACGACGAGAACCCGTACCGGATCGTCGCCCGTTCCAAGGAGACGGAGGAGAAGCTCCTCAGCAAGCTCGTCATCGTCAATGAGAAGAAGGCCAACCTGGAGGAGGAAGCCGGAGCCAACCCCGGCGAGGCCGAGGCCGAGAAGATCGCCGAGCTCAGGGAAGAGGCCGACCGTCTGAGGGCACTCATCGCCGACGAACACCTCATCCAGCAGGCGGCGAACGCCACCGCTGCCGCAACGTCAACGACAGCCACCCCGGTACCACGGCAGAGCCCGGCTTCAGGATCCCCGGAGAACCTCCCAGACTCCGCGCCTGCATCCCCAGGCCCGGCAGCTACTGACCGGCCGCCGGCCCCCACAGCCCAGCCAGCAACGCCCGCCGTCCCGGAGCGGCTCCCCGGTGCGAACGCCACCTCGGCGGCGCCGGACAGCGACACCCCCCAGCCGGCCGACCCGGATCCGGCGCCCCCCGCCGACAAACCGCCGGTATCGAGCGAGGACGCCGACGAGACCACGCCGCCGCACGAGGCCCCTGCCGATACAGCCGACGAACAGCCGGCCGACGTCGAACGCGAGATGTGGCAGACCGCGACCGACACACTCACCCAGGCAGCACAGACTCACCCCCGCATCGCCGACTGGGCTCGCGCAAACGACCTGGCCGGCTTCACCGTCCCCCTGCGCACCTGGGCCGACGACTGGATCGCCTCCAGCGTCGCCGCCCACCCCACCGAAGCCTGGCCGACCTGGGTCCGCGCCTACTTCCACAAGGACGCCGCCTCCCAGCGCGCCGAGCTCCTCACGCGCGTCGCCCAGAACCTGCACGACCGTTACCGGAACGAGGAGCCTGAACCTCAGCCCACCGTCCCGCAGCCCGCAGAAACCCCGCCCGATACAGCCGAGGAAGCCACCGAACAGCAGGTCGTCGACCCGGACCTGGAACGCCTCCGCCAGGCCTGGCTGACCTCCCGCACCTGGCGCGCCAAGGCCGCAGCCGAGGGCAACAGCGGAGAACGCATTCACCTGTCCCGCACCCCCGGCTACGCCCTGATCGAGAGGCCCCAGCCCGGACCCCTGCGCTGGGAGGTCGTTCCCGCGGCCACCGGCCAGCAGCTCAAGGTCGGCGACTACGCCGTCGCCGAGGTCGAGAACCGCGAGGCCGCAGAGGACCTCGCAGCCGGCCTCGACACTGCTCTCCGCGCGAGCGACGGCACGGCCCTCGGGTGGCCGCCCGCCCGCGGGTGGCGGTCCGCCCGCGGCCACAAACTCGACCGCGCCCTCGCCGAGGCAAGGGCCGAGCACGACCGTGCCCACGGACTCACCTACAGTCCCGGAATTCACCACGCCCACCGACTGGCCGAGCGCGATGCGGCTCCCCCCAAGCCGCAGAAGTCCAGGTCTCTCGAAACACAAACCGAACTGCTACCGGACGAGCCCTCGGCCCTCGGGCCGACGGAGGCCAATCCGGCAGAGCGTGAGGCGACGCGAGCCGAGTACATGGGCCACTGCGCGGCGATCCTGCGCTACTACGAGCCCTTGCTCCAACGCCACGGCCTCTCCGGAAAGAAGGTCGCCGACGCGATCACCCGCCCCGGCTACGACCCCCTCGCCGATCCCGACGACCTACTCAGCGCACTCGCCCGCAAGATCGGGAACAAGGGACAGCGGATCGCGGGCATCTACGACCGCGGCTGGGCACCCGGGGCGCGCGGGCACCGCGACACCGTCATGTACGAGGTGGGGGAGGAGCGGCACCGCACAGGCATCCAGCTGATGGAACTCTCCACCAGCCTCGCCTTCGTGTCGGCAGGCACGGACCCGGTCGGGGTCGACCTGGAGGCCATCCTCGCGGCCCCGCCCGAAACCGTGATCGAGCTGCCCACGGAGGACGCCAGGACCGAGCGGGGGCCCATCCTCATCAAGCACTCCACGGACGGCACGACCGTCCACGGCACCGATGGGCGCGACGAGCAGACCCGGGCCGCTCTCAAGCGCACCGGGTTCCGCTGGTCCAAGCGCCAGGGCATGTGGTACCAGCGACGCGACACGGACTTCGCCGAACGCGACGAGTCCGTACGCCTGCTACGGGAGGCCCTCGACACCACGGGCACCGGCTACACCATGGAACCGGCGGCCCCGGAGACCAAACCCTCAGCGGCACCGGAAGCACCTGAGGCCGCCGCGATCCAGGCTCCCGCGCCCGACCAGCAGGCCACCACACCAGGCTCCACCAGCAGCGCGGACCCGGACCCGGCAGCAGAGCCTGCCCCCGAGCACGCGCCTGCCCCCGACAGAGGCCGCGACGCGCCGGACACTGCGGCACCACCACAGGCCGAGCAAGGCGCCGCATCGGAGCCGGAGGAAGGGCTTCGCGTCATCACCCCCGATGGCCCGGGCGTGATCACCACCCTGTTCGGTGACTTGGCGCTCGTCTCCACGGACAACGCCGGAAGCCGGGTCTGGCACATCGTGCACCTCCGACGCGCCGACCAGCCCGACGTGCCTTTCGTCACCCCCACTGAGATCAGCAAGCACCGCGAAAACGCCGCTGACATCGAGAAGGCCGCGACATCCGGCGGTATCCCCCTGCACCACCCTCCCCGCCGACGGCTGTGCAACCTGGACGTCGAAGCGGGCCACGGCACCATCGTCGAGGGCATGACCGTGGACTGGGACGGCAACGTCCACGAGCCCGGCGAAGTGGTCGGCTGGGTCCGGGCACGCATCGGCGACGACGGAAAACGGTACTGGTGGGGCCAGGACGCCCACGGCGGACCACCGGACGACATGCCCTTCCACGAGAACCTCCCGGCCAAGGCAGGGGTGCCCGCCATCCGAGCCGCCGGCATGGTGGACACCGACAGGAAGCCCAGCTCCCTGAACGGGCACTCCCAGGTCATCACGCCGCCGTACGCGGTACGCGAGATCAAACTGACGAAGGCGCAGGTCGCCCTGCTGCGCACGCTGCCCCTGGTCGGCACGTACCCCGACGGCTCGGAGCTGCCGACCCCGCCGTGGGTGGCAGAGCACCGCAAATACGTGATGAGCGTCGCCCAGATGCAGGCCCTGCGGCACGCTGCCGAAGCCGCCGCCGAAGCCAGCGACACCAGCACCGTGGTCGGCCGCCGCAGCCGCAAGGTGCTCCTCAACGCCGCCGACAAGCTCCGCTACGAGGAGTACGAGACCGGCCGCCGCCGCGCGACAATCCCGCCCATCGGCGAGCCGGACCCATACGCCGGCCCCTACACCCCGCCCCCGCCCCGCCCCGAGCCCCCACTCCCGACGCCAAGGGCAGCTCGGAAGGGGCCGCGCGCCGACGAGCCACCTCTCACCCAGAACCCTCAGACGCCGGAGACCGAGCAAGCCCAGCCCGACGACTCCGAAGAGCTGACCCACGAGAGCCAGACGGGCACCGAGACCGAGGATGCAGCCGTGGGGACGCACGAACAGACCGAGCTGCCACTCACCGGAGCCTCCGGCGAGAATCCCCAACCCCAGACACCGGCCCGGCCCGCGGCCGAGCCCGCCCCAGCCCAGCCCGCGGAACCAGAGCCAGCGCCCAGGCAAGAGCAGTCCGCAGACCGGGCAGCCCCCGAGGGGCGGGCATTCTCCCCACAGGACCGCGTCTTCCACAACGGCATGCGCTACGTGGTGGCGAGCGTCTCGGACAACGGCGCCGTGCTGCGCACCATCAGTGGCGACGCCCTGCCCACCGACGAGGTCGTCGGCGAGGCCGACATGCCGCCCGTGACCACCGAGGACCTCGCAGACGGCTGGTGGCGCTTCACCTACGAGGGCCGCGCCTACACCGCCGGTGCCCTGCTCCCCGAGCTCGCGCGTACCCACCCGACCGCCACGCTGTCCGTTGCCATCGTCGACCAGGACAACCGCTTGGTCGGCCGCGCCTTCGGCCGACCACACGAGTCCGCCATCATCTGGGCCGACTCCCACCCCGGAGTACCTCATCCACACGTCGCCGAATGGCTCGGTGCGACACCGTGGCCGCAGTACACCGATGCCGAGCGGGCCCACATGACCGCAGGCCCGCCAGCGGCCGAACCGGGCACCGAAGCAGAGCCAGCCGCCCAGCCACCGGCTGCCGGCACGGCGTGGACCACGAGGCCGGACGTCCCGTCCACACGGGAAGACACCCCGACCACGCCAGCCGCCGATGACACCCCTTCAGCAGCTGAATCAGAATCCGGTCCGGGCGACACCGAGCCCGACCCCGAGATCGAGGCCGACGCGGAGGACTACGAGATGACCGTGATGCCCGACGCCGACCTCGGCGCCCCCGAGTTCGAGGACCCGCCCGAGCCCGAGCGGTACAGCGAGACCATCATGCTCGACGACCTGGCGTACACCCTGCACCTGTACGGATGGGACGGTCAGCCGACGGACTCCGGTGAACTGCTCCACGGCGACAGCGTCGTGGCCGCGGTACGGCCCAGCGCCGGAGGCGGCTGGTTCGCCCGGCTCCAGGCCGACGGTCTTCCTGCCGATGTCACCTCCCTCACCGGCAGCCCGGCGGAGGCTGCGGACGAGGCCGCCATCTACTTCTCCGCGCTGACCGGCACCCCGTATGGCGATCCGGTCCCGGACACCGAGACCGGAATTCAGGCCCGCGCCGCTGCGGTGCGGACTGCCCTGCGTGATACCGCGCTCAAGCACCGTGAGCACATCGTGAACGCGGCTGCACGGGCCTGGCCGGAGCAGTACGGACGCCACCCCCAGCTCCGCGAGGTGGTTGCCCGCCTCGCGGAGATGGAGAACGCGGTCTTCGACAACACCGGCGCCCGGAAGATGGAGGCCGATCTGGCCTCCACCGCGACGGCCAGCACCGCGCTGCGGGAGACGTTGCCTGACGACCCGGCCGCCGCCGCGCGCCAGCACCTCGGCTACCGGACCGCCCACCTGCTCTACGACCTCCGCCGTCTCCAGGAGCATCTGCGAATGGCTGTGGAGGCCGCGCGGGCGGAACGGCAGCAGGCCCTGAATGCCGACCAGGCACAGGAGTCCACCGTGCCCCTTGATGCGCAGCCGGAAGCGGACATGGAACCGGACCCGGAGACGGAAATGGACCTCGACATCCCGGAGCCCGCCCCCGAGCAGTACACCCACACGACGGCACTCGACTCCCAGTACAGCCTGCATCTGTCGGGCGACGTCGGCCAGGAACCGGACTTCGGCCGGGTGCTCCGCGACCAGGCCGAGGTAGCCATCGTCCGCTACTCCACAGCCGGCGGCTGGTACTCCCAGATCACAGACCCCGCGGTGACCTTCGACGTCACCCCACCGGTCGACACCCCGCAGGACGCCGCTCACCAGGCAGCGATCCTCTACTCGATGATCTACGGCGGCAGCGATTACGGGCAGGCGCCCACCGCCGCCCACGACACCGAGGCGGCGTCCCGGGCCGACGTGGTACGCGCTGAGATGCGCGACCTGGCCACGCGTCACAGGGGCCCGATCGCCGAGGCCGCCGGCCGGGCCTGGCCGACGACCGCCGAACAGCACCCGCATCTGCGCGCCATGGCCGATCACCTGGAACGCCTTGCCGCCGCACCCCAGGATGCGCCCGGTGTCAACCAGATGAGGGACCGGCTCACCGCCGTGTACGGCAGGGCCGTGGCATGGCTCGATGATCTGCCCCTCGAATTCGGTTCCGAGCGCCAGCACATGGCCTTCGCGCTGGCGGACCTTGGGCGTGACGCCCGACGGCTGGAGCAGCGCCTTGAGGCCACGGCCGCAGCGGTTCGTGAGGAGCGACAGCTGCTTAGCGGGACGACCGACCTCATGGTCGAGGCCGATGCGACGCACCGGTCTGAGCTCGAAGCAATGCAGGCGCAGAACACCGGGAGCGGACAGCAGCCTGTCCCTTCACCACGGGACGCGGACTTGAACATCCTTGCCGAGCCATCACAGCTGGCCCTCCCCGCGCCCCCGGCGATCTCCGACCCGTCACCGGAGTTGGAGCTGCCTCAGCCCGCGCACGCCCCCGAGCCCGAACCCTCCGGCGACGAGGAGGAGTCCGCGCCGTCGGCCGGGGAGCCGGAGGAGAAGGAGTCGCTGTCCGACACACCACCTCCCACCCAGGCAGGCCCTGCGCAGGTGCCCGTGGCTCTGGAGCCGTCGGCAGCTGCCCACCCGATCATGCCCGAGACGGAGACGGACTTCCCCCTATGGACGGGCCCGGTCGACCCAGAGGGCCGGGTCGGTGATCTTGTCGACAATGTGCAGGGACTGGTTGACGCCCTGCACGACCATGCCTCCCGACAGGGCATCGCCGACGCGGCTCTGGACCCCGCGGTCATGGAACACCTGAGCGCCCTGCAAGCAGAGCTTGACGCCGACCTGGACCTCGCACCGGCGACCGCCGAGGGGGACGAGCAGCAGCCCGCCCCGCGAGACGAGCTCGCCAGCGGAACCCACAGCGCCGAGGACGTCACCGCGGCCCTCGCCGAAGCCCGTCACCACCAGCACGCGGGAGCGCTGGAGGACATCCCTGAATGGCAGCAGATCCAGACTGTGCGAGGGGCGGCCGCGAACCTGTGGCGAGCGATTCGCCGAAGCGCGGGCGAGCGCTTCGAGGAGCTCCTCGGCGATGACCGCGTGCAGAGCTGGTGGAAGCAGACGTCGATCCGCCTCTGCGAGAAGTTCGCTGAGCTCGCCCAGCGCGCGGCCGACCGGCTGCGAGGCGGTGCGGCGCCCGAGCCGGCCGCTGCCATGGAGCGCCTCCACCGCGCGGCCGCCAACTACGCACACCCCGACCTTCCGCCCCTCGACGTCCGCCTCGACGTCCAGCAGATGCACAAGCTGGGAGAGGGGTTGGCCCGCGCCGACCGGAAGGTGAACGCGATCGCCGCGCGGTCCAGGTCGACCACGGTCCGCAAGCCGCCCACACCCAGGGCGGCTGGAGCAGACCAGCCGGCGCACCTGCGCCGCCAGGCGCACGATCCTCGGCGCAGCCCCCGACAGGGACGCTGAGCCGCCCGGGGCCCGGTCACCTGCCAGCGGCCGGGCCCGACTATGCGCCCGAAACCTCGTCCCAGTACTCCAGGTCCTCCAAGACGTCGTAGGCGGCAACCTTGATCATGGCGATCGGGTCCGCCACATCGCGAAAGTCGAACCACTCCCCGGACATCCGGCGGTCCTTGAACACCTTGTGGAGGCCCCGCTCCAGGTGCTCTCCATGCTCCTGGTGCTCAAAGGGGCCGCCACGTTCCTGGGTCGTCCAGCGCACTGCGAGCGGAGAGACCGAAGCGGTCTGCAACGCCTTGAGTCGGGTGGCGAGGTTCCGGGTCACGCCTATTTTGATGATCTTCGGCTCCTGCTCGGACGAGATCGCGTACACCGGCCGCCGGTCCTTCTTGCGGACCTTCTCGCGCTCCGGCTCCGGCATCTCCATCAGCCGCACCAGCTCTTCGTACTCGCGGTCCAGGCGGGCCTGGACGGCATCGACGCAGCGGCTGAGCGTCGTCCTGACCTCGTCGGCTGTGAAGGACCCGGAGGATATGGACTCCAGGATGTCCATGATGGCCGGGACGCCGACGGCCATGTGGTGACCGCGGGCCTCACTGCGCGCGTCGTTGCCCATACGCATCCCCGTAATCAGCGTGACGTCCGGCACGACGGTGCCGGCCACGTTGAGGTTGATGACGAAGTTCTCGGCCATTTCGGGTCCTGCCTGCCGGATTCGGGTGACCGTTGATCATCGCAACCAGCACTGACAAACCGTCCGCGTACGACGGCGCGGTTCAGGCCGCGGGGGCTCTGCCCCCACACCCCCGCCCACCCTGCTGAGGGGGCAGACGACAGCGCGCGCCGTGTGGGGGGTGAGAGGGGGTGCGCGGGGTGGGGTCCCTCGTTGGACGCCCCTCCGCACCATGCCCTACGGGTGGGTGGGGGCAGCTCCGCAGGCTCCGCCACCCCCACCCACCCGCAGGGCCACCGAGAGTGCCGCCCAACGAGGGACCCCACCCCGCTCTGCCCGGCACTTCGGCGAGCTGCCGTCAGGCCTTGCGTCCTGCGAATCACCCGTTTGAGCTGCGGAAACGACGCCCAGATGTCCCTTGTTGCCGTAAAATTATCTATGTCGCCAAGGTGGTCGGTACCCACCCGCGACGACCCGTCAGAAACGCGCCTCCATAGATTGAGAGCTGACATGTCCCTGACTGCCACGGATATCTTCTGCGGCGCCGGAGGAAGCTCCACCGGCCTGGTCGCCGCCGGGTACGAGCTGAAGCTCGCCGCCAACCACTCGAAGATCGCCATCGAGACCCACAGCGCCAACCACCGCGACGCGGACCACATCTGCGCGGACATCAACAACTACGACATGCGCCGCCTGCCCACCACGGACATCCTGTGGGCCAGCCCGATCTGTACGGAGATCAGCCCCGCCGGAGGCACCCGCCGCAGCATCCAGGACGGCCAGATCGGCATCGGCGACGAGTACGAGCCCGCCGACCCGGAGGCATTCGTCCGCACCCGCGCGACCGCCTACGACGTCATGCGCGCCGCCGAGGTCCACTACTACAAGGCCATCTTGTGCGAGAACGTCACCGAGTTCGCCACCGACTGGAGGCTCTTCCAGTGGTGGCGCCAGGGCATCGAACTCCTGGGATACAACAGCCAGGTCGTATCGGTCTCGTCCGCCCACGTCGGCGGCCCCGACAACCCCTACGCCCCGCAGTGGCGGGACCGCATCTACATCTGTTTCACCCGGACCGGCATCCCGATGCCCGACCTGCGCCCCCGCCCGCTCGCCTGGTGCGCCGGATGCGACGAGGACGTCGAAGCCGTCCAGGCCTGGCGCAAGGGCCGCACCATCGGCAAGTACGCCCGCCAGTACGACTACCGCTGCCCGAACACCCGATGCCGCAACGCCCTGGTCGAGCCCTACACCCGACCGGCCGCCTCCGCGATCGACTGGAGCAACCTCGGCACCCGGATCGGGGACCGTACCCGGCCGCTGGCGGCCAAGACGATCAGCCGCATCGAGAAGGGGCTCCGCGAGTACCCCCAGCGGGCCAGCCTCCTGACCCTCAACCACGGAGGGCACGACGGCCGCACCATGCTCCCCGAGCAGGCACCCCTTCCCTCCCGCACTCGCAAGATCGGTGAAGGCCTGCTCGTGCCCCGCCGCCACGGGATGCTCGTCCCGGCCGGAGGCAGCTGGAACGACACCACCACCGACCTCTCCGAGCCGATGCGGACGCGCACCACCCGCGACTCTGAAGCCCTGCTGACCATGCCCTACGTCGTCACCATGCGCCGCAACGGCCGCATCGACACGGTCGAACGCCCGCTCGCCACCCTCGCCGCCCGGGGCCGCCACCACGGCCTGGTCATCCCCTACCGCAAGGGCGCCGCCAAGCCCACCAGCGAGCCGATGCTGACCCTCGCCACCCGTGCCTCCGCCGGAGTGCTCACCCCGGCCGACACCGTCGAGCAGGCTCTGAGCGTCGAGGACTGCCACTTCCGGATGCTCCAGCCGCACGAGCAGCTCGCCGCCCAGCGATTCCCCGGCGACTACATCATGCGCGGCAACAAGACCGAGCAGACGCAGCAGGCAGGCAACGCCGTGAGCTGCAACGTCGCCCAGTGGCTCGGTGCTCGGGTCGCCGCCGTCCTCTGACCCTCACCCACCGCCAGAGAACTGCATCCGTCGGGTGGGGTGACCGGTACCCGCCCCACCCGACGACACCCGCCAGCAAGGAGAACCGTGACCGACCCGCTCAACCCCGCCGCCGAGCACCACACCGCACCCGGCAACACCGCCGCCAGCCAGCCCCTCCACAGCCCCCTCCTTCCCGCGCTCGCCGACCACGGCTTCGAGGCCGTGCTCGGCGCGGAGTTCCTGACCCTCACCGTCGGCCCCTGGAAGATCACCGGTACCAGCCGCACCACCGGAGACGTCGACATTCACTACCCCATCGGCGACCACCACAGCCTCCAGGTCTGCGCCCTCAAGAACACCGATGACTACTGGATCGTCTTCGACTCCGGAACGGACGACCCACTCCCTTCCCGCACCCTGGCCCAGGACAGCGACCAGATGATCCGAGCCATCCGCGAGTTCCTGCTCGCGCGGGAGGCCGAGCAGCCGGTCGTCACTGAATGGATCAATCCGCGCTGCGGGGGCTGCGACGTCGGGCACTTCGCCTACCGGCCGAGCACCGCCGCCCTCCACTGCACCAGCCCCGTGTGCGACCACTGGATCCTCCCCAGTGAACTGGTCGACGCCGACGGCTGGGAGCTCCACGACGGCATCCTCGCCGTCCCCCAGTAACCGACCCCCCCACAACCCGCCCGGCCGGAGCCGACAGCCCCGGCCGGGCACAAGCGTGCCCGAACGCGGGCGCTATGCGACGGCCCGCCCGTGCACCAGACCCTGGCCGCGCACCCATCGCCACCACCGAGGCCAGCCGCCACCCGGCCGCCGTCGAGATCCCCCGGTGCGCACCTGAGCGGCCACCCAGCTACCCGGAGCGCGAAGGGCACACCCGCACGCTGTAGAGGCGCGGCAACGATGGCGAAGCCCAACGCGGCTGGAACCCCGCAGGACGCCTGGCCTTGGGTTCAGGAGATGAGGGTGAGTTCGGTGCGGGCTCGGTGGAGGAACTCGGCGACGGGCTTCTCGCGGTGCCATGGGGCGATGGTGGTGGTGATGTCGGCGACGTAGTCGCGGGCGCGGGCGGAGGCGACGCGGCCGAGGATGTCGATGGCCCGGTGTCCGACGGCGAGGCCTTGGTCGAGGTCGTGCTGCTGGAGGTGTGTGGTGGCCAGGACGGTCAGGCGAAGTCCGACCGAGCGGGCGAAGCTGTCGGGGTTCATCGCGTCGGCCTGGGCGTTCCACCGCCAGGCGGCGGCGGGGTTGCGCAGGTCGCGGTGGACTTCGACGGCATCGGAAGCCAGCCGGGTGTGGGTGAAGTACCCGATCCAGGCCGGCTCGTCGGCGTCGTGCTCCGCCTGCTCCAGGCAGCGCTCGGAGGCGGCGAGCGCCGCTGAAGCGGCCCGTGCGTCGTTGGCCTTGGCGTGCGCGCGGGCCTCGATGAGCTTGGCGAACCCCAGGACCCGGTGGCCGGCCCGGCCCCGGGCGCGGTCGTAGGCGCCCTGGACCATGTCGATGGCCTCCTGGTGATAGCCGCGCAGCAGGGCCTGGAGCGCCATGTTCGCCATGATGTGGCAGCCGATGTCGACCGCTCCGCCGGCCTTGGCCATGCGCAGGGCCTGGATGAAGTGCCGCTGGGCCATGTCGTGGTGGCCGGTATCGACCGCGCCCCAGCCCGCGACGCGGGCGAGTTCAGCGGTGACCGCGAACAGGCCGCGACCGACCTCGTCGCTATAGGAGCCGTGGAGCAGGGGGACGGCTCGGCGGGTGAGGCAGTGAGTGACGGAGGAGGCCCGCCAGGTTCCGCCGCCGTACTTCGAATCCCAGCGCTGCGCTTCGTCGGCGGCCTGCCACAGCTCCGCGAGGTCCTCCCGTCCGACCCGGCCGCTGCCGTGGTGGGCAGCGGCCGGGTCGGACGGGACGCCGAGCCAGCGGGTGACGGGGGTGGTGTAGGCGCCGACGGCGAAGGCCTTGTTCAGGAAGGCGCGGCGGTCCAGGTGTTCCACGGTGCTCCAGAAGTGAACGGCGTGACGGACTGCCTCGGAGGTGTCCCGCGGGAAATCCAACCCGAGTTCCGCCGTGTTCTCGCGCACCGCGTGCATGCCGATCTCGGCGACGTCGACCGGCCGCCCGAGGTGTTCGCCCAGCGCACGGGCGATCAGGGAGGGCACCGGGGCCTTCGGGGCCATGCCGCGCCGGGTCCAGTTCACGACACTCGTATGGGTGTAGACCACGTGCAGCCCCGCCTGCCCGGCGAGTTCATTCACCCGCCGTGCCAGCGCGTGGTGGCTCATACCGCTGGACGCCAGCAAGTGCTCCAGGGCGACGTTGGGTGGCTTGGCCCGGCGAGCGGTCGGGGCCATCACAGGCACCTCCTTCACGACGACCCGGCTACGTCGGAGCGTGCCCGTATCCGGAGCAGCAGGGTAGGCCCGCAGCACACAGCCCGCTGCCCGTTTGTGAGTTGTGAGCCCCCCTTGTGAGCCTGCCCAGTCCTAGGACAGCGGCGGTTTCCTTGAACCATTCCACCGGCCAACCGGCACAGGAGCCGCCATGAGCCCCACCCTGCTCACCCCCGCCCCGGGGTCCGAGACCGTCGCTGACGAGCTCGCCCCCGCCTACTACCTCCACCCCGGCCAGCTCGGCGCGTACGTCACCGGCCTGCTGGCCCGGTGCACCACCGTCTTCGACATCAAGCCCACCCTGACCGATGACCTCACCGACCCCGGTCGGCACGGTCTGACCGGCGGCGGAGTGATCGAGGACGGCGCGTACGTCACGGGCACGGTCATCGTCCAGTCCGGCGCCCGTATCGAGGCCGGCGCCCGCGTCGTGGGCCCCGTCGTGGTCTGCGAGGGCGCGGTCATCGCCGCCGGGGCGTACGTCCGCGACCACGTCGTCGTAGGCCCCCGCACCCAGGTCGGGTTCGGCGCCGAGATCACCCGCAGCCTCCTCGGCGCCGGGGTGTTCGCCAAGCACGCCTGCTTCATCGGCGACTCCGTCGTCGGCTCCGACGTGAACATCGGCGCCTTCACCTCCACTACCGCACTGCTCACCGGCGACGGCCCCGTCACCGAGCCGGCGGTCAAGGAGATCACCGTCACCCTCGGCGGCCGGAAGTACGGAACCGGGCAGACGAAGTTCGGCGCGGTCATCGGCGACGGCGTCACCCTGTGCGCCGGAACCGTCCTGTGCCCCGGGACGCTGATCGGCCCCGGCACCGTCATTTACCCGCGCACCCAGCTCGGCGGCTTCATGCCCGCCGGCTCCCGGGTCCGGTGACCCCCATGACCACGATCAAGCTCACCCAGGCCGCCGACCGGCAGCTCATCAAGGTCACCGGCGGCCACCCCCTCATGGGCCGGATCCGCGTCCAGGGCAGCAAGAACATCGCCCTCCACCTTTACGCCGCCGCCCTCCTCGCCGACACCAACCTCGTCCTGCACCAGGCCCCCGCGATCCTCGACACCGGGGTGTGTGCGCAGATCCTCACCCACACCGGCACCCACACCCACGCCCCCGGCGACGGAACCTTCCACGTCATCCCCGCCCCGAGCCTGCGGCCGGTCATCCACCACGACCTCGGCGCGAAGGTCCGCACCACCGCCGTCCTGGCCGCCGCCGTCCTCGCCCGCGCCGGATCCGTCACTTTCCCCATCCCGGGCGGGGACGCGTTCTGCCCCCGCCTCATCGACCGCCACCTCGCCGCCATGGAAGCCGCCGGCGCCACCGTCACCGTTGACGAGCACGGCCGGACCATCCACGCCGCCCTCCCCGCCGACCGCGAGCTGCGCCCGTTCCGCGTGGACGTCTCCACCCCCTACGGCCCCTCCCTCGGCGCCACCGTCACCGCGCTGCTGCTGGCCGCCCGGATCCCGGGGGAATCCCTGATCGCGAGCCCGAGCATCGAGCCGGAGGTCACCGAGACCATCCGCTTCCTCGCCGAGCGTGGCGTCCGGGCCGCCTTCGACGACGACGGCCTCCACGTCCAGGGCGCCGACCGGATCGAGGGCGGCCGTTTCACGGTGGCCGGGGACCGGATCGAGGCCGCCACCATGATCATGGCCACCGCCGCGACCAGCGGCACCATCGACATCGACGGCATCACCTTCCCGGAACTCCCCGATGCCCAGCGACAGGTCCTCGCCGACGCCGGTCTCCACCTCACCTCCCACGACGGCGGAATCCGCGCCGCCGTCGGCGCGGGCGGCTTGCGCGCGGTGCGGGCACGGACCGGCCCGCACCCCGGCCTCCCCACCGACACCGCCCCCCAGCTCGCCGCCCTCCTCACCCAAGCGGCCGGCACCAGCCACCTCTTCGAGGCCGTCTACCCCCAGCGCGACACCCACGTCGCACCCCTGCGCGCCTTCGGCGCCGACATCACCTCCACCGGCCAGGACACCCGCATCCACGGCCCCGCCCGCCTGACGGCGGCCGACGTACAGGCCGCGGACATCCGGGCGGTGACCGCCCTGCTGATCGCCGCCCTCGCGGCCGACGGCACCTCTACGATCGGCGGCATGTACCACCTGGCGCGCGGCTACGGCCGCCTGCTGCCCAACCTGGCCGCGCTGGGTGCCGACATCACCACCACCGCCGCGGAGGCCCGCTGATGACGCCCGTCCCGTTCACGTCCGCCGACACCGCCCGCCTCACCGAAGCCCTCGACCAGGCCGTCACCGACGGCGCCACCCCCGGCGGCGTCATCGCCCTCGGCACCCTCGGCGACACCCCCCGCTTCCTGACCGCCGGCCGCATCGCCGACGAACTCGGCGACACCCCGCCCGGCCCGGACACCGTCTACGACATCGCCTCCCTGACGAAGGTCGTCGCCACCTGGCCGCTCGCCTGCCGGGCCTTCGACGCGGGCATCCTCGCCCGGACCGCCCCGGTACGCGACTTCCTGTCCGCGATCGACGGCCCGGCGCCCAGCGGCGAGGCCACCATCGAGCAGCTCCTCACCCACACCGCCGGACTCAAGGCCTCCACCCGCCTCGACCACTACCGCGGCGCCCAGACGCCCCTGCACGAACTCCTGTGCCGCGAAGCCCTCGAAGACGAGCCCGGCCGGCACCGGTACATCAACCGCGGCTACATCCTCCTCGGCCTGGCCCTCGCCCACGCCCACCAGCAGCCGCTCGACGAACTCGCCCGCGCCCTGTGGGACGACCTCGGCATGACCAACACCACCTACGGGCCCCTCGCCCGCAGCCCACAGGTCGCACCCACCGAGCGCCGCATCCCCGGCGCCCCCCGCATCTGGGGCACCGCCCACGACGACAACGCCGCCCTCCTCGGCGGGATCGCCGGCCACGCCGGAGTCTTCTCCACCGCCCGCGACCTCGCCCACTACGCCGAGCACCTCATCGACCCCGCCAGCCGCCTGCACGGCTGGCTCCGCGCCTCCACGCTCCCCTTCGCCCCGATCGAACCCGGCCTCGACCGAGGACTGTCCTGGATCGTCGCCCCCGGCAACATCGCCTACCACCACGGCTTCACCGGCACCAGCCTCTACCTCAACCCCGGCGCCGGCCGCTACCTCGCCATCTGCACCAACGCCGTCTACCACGGCGAAGCCCGCCGCCGGATCGCCCCCCTGCGCACCCTCGCCCTCAAGACCATCACCGCCACCTGACCCCGGGAGGCCCACCATGGGACAGCACCAGCTGTCCGACCACACCACGCTGCGCCTGGGCGGCCCCGCGCCGCTCTGGCTCAGCCACACCCACGACGCCGACTGGCCCGACCTTGCCCACACCGCCGCGCGGTACGGCGAGCGGCCGTTCACGCTCGGCGGCGGCAGCAACACCCTCGCCCCCGACCACGGCACCAGCCGGCCCGTCATCCACATGGCCACCCGCGGCATCCGCACCCGCCCCCTCGTAGGCGACCAGGTCGAGGTCACCGTCGCCGCCGGCCACCCGCTCACCGACCTCGTCGCCCACACCGTCGCCGAAGGCCTCTCCGGCATCGAATACCTCGGCGGGATCCCCGGCACCGCCGGCGCCGCACCGGTCCAGAACGCCGGAGCGTACGGCCAGGAGATCGGAGACCGGCTCACCGCCGTCACCGTCCACGACTGGACCACCGGCCGCACCTCCCGCCTCCCCGCCGCCGCGTGCCGGCTGGGCTACCGCACCAGCCTGTTCAAGCAGCAGCCCGGCCGGTGGACGATTCTCTCCCTCACCCTCCACCTGACCCGCTCCACCGCGGCGGCCCCCGTCACCTACCAGCACCTCGCCGCAGCACTCCGGGCACCCCTGGGCAGTCGGCCCCCGCTCACTGACGCCGCTGCCGCCGTCCTCCACGACCGCGCCGAGCGGGGACTTCTCCTGCCCAGCACTGGCCACGACGCCCGCCAGGTCGGCTCCTGCTTCCTCAACCCCACCGTCACCGATGACCAGGCCGACGCGCTACGCAGCCAGGGCGCCCCCGTCTACCGCACATCCGCCCACACGTGGCGAGCCAGCGCGGGATGGCTGTTGGAGGCTTGCGGCTACCAGCCCCGCACCGAGGTCACCCGCGACGTCCGCTGCTCCACGCTTCGCACCCTCACCCTCACCGCCCAGGCCAACGCCACCGCGCACGGCTTCCGCACCGCCCTGGAAGAGATGGCCGCGAGCGTACGCACAGCTGTAGGCGTCGACCTCCATCCGGAGCCCTCCCTCGTGTGACCGGACCCACTCGGGGCTGAAGTCCAGGCCGCCTCGGTGGTCGGAGCCTCTGGGCCGTACCGCCTGACGCGTGCCAGGGCCCTCATCGCGGAGTGGGCCGCGAAGTTGTGCGCATCCCCTGGCGCAGGGACGCCACACACGCCGGCGGCCGGAGCGACTGCGCACGATGATCCCCGACCGTACCTCTCCTGCCCCGGGGGTGGCACGCCGCCGCGAACAGCTCCATCGCCGCGTACGACCGTGCATCCCCTGGCGCAGGAGCGGCACGCCCGCGCCCGAGTCACCTTCTGGCGGAACCACCGTTCATCCCCTGGTGCAGGGGTAGCGCGTCGCGGTCATCCCGCCCCTGGTGTACGCCATCCGTTCATCCCCTGGCGCAGGGGTGAGGCCTCAAGGTGATTGCGGTCCCCGAGGTCCACGTCCGTTACTCCCTGTCGCAGGGGCGGCACTGGACCCTGGACAGGGACTTCCGGCAGTTCGACTGTCCAACCCCTGGCACAGGGGGCGCTTCCTTCTGCACCGCGCGGCCGCGGCTGACCACCGTTCATCCCCTGGCGCAGAGGCGGCATGAGCTGTGCCGGATCGGCGTCAACGTCAACCAGCGTCCATCCCCTGGCGCAGGGGCGGCACGCGGGAAGGTGCAGCGCACCGGCCTTCACCGGCCGTTCATCCCTGTCGCAGGGGCAGCACTTCTGGCTCGACGCCGGCGACTGCATCGAGGGCCGTTCATCCCCTGGTGCAGGGGCGGTATGCCGAGCTGATCGCCAAGTTCGTTCCTGGCGTCCGTACATCCCCTGGCGCAGAGGTAGCAACCCCCACATCCTGGAGGAAGTCGGCATCGAGGACCGTTCATCCCCTGACACAGGGGGGTACCGGCACCTGATGGTGGAAGAGCGCGTGGCAGATCCGTTCATTCCCTGGCGCAGGGACTGGATCGACTGCTGATCGTCGACCGTAAGCATGCATTCTGTTCATCCCCTGCCGCAGGGACAACGCGTGTCCGTCGCCCCGATCTGGTTCGCAGCTTGCCGTTCACCCCCTGGCGCAGGGCGGTGGGGCGCAGTACGAGAGCTGACCGAGTCCTGGGGCCGTTCATCCCCTGGCACAGGGACGAGACCTCCCCTCAGGCCGATCCGACGGCGCGGTCGCCGTATATCCCCCGGCGGAAGGAGACTCATTGACTACCTGTTCGTCGACGAGATCCACAGCCGGTATTCCCCTGATGCAGGGGCAGCGTCTGGCGCGCCTACGTCGCAACGCCATGGTGCCGCGCATTCCCTAGCGCAGAGATGTGGCCGGGCGCCCGGCTGGTGCGAGGTTGACCGGACCGGTGCATCCCCTGGCGCAGGGGCGGGACCTCTGGTGTTCATGTGCCGCAACGTCGGGATCCGTTCATCCCCTGGCGCAGGGGCGGCACACCATTCGGGCCGCGCGCTGGGTCGGGTTGAGCCGTTCATCCCCTGGCGCAGGGGGCGGCACCAGGAACTCAACCTGCGCACCCACGTGACCACCCGTTCATTCCCTGGCGCAGGGGCGGCACATGAGGCGGCTCTGAAGGTTCATGGGTGGCTCCCGTTCATCCCCTGGCGCAGGGGCGGCACCTGTTCGGCATCGCGCTGTTCGGCGGGGCCTGGCGTTCATCCCCTGGCGCAGGGGCGGCACGACCGGAAGGACCCGGCCATGACCACCACTCACCGTTCATCCCCTGGCGCAGGGGCGGCACAAGAAAGAGCAAGAGCAGGACGCCTACGCGCAGCGTTCATCCCCTGGCGCAGGGGCGGCACAGCTTTCCGGCGCCGGTGAAGTCGGCGATGGTGCGTTCATCCCCTGGCGCAGGGGCGGCACTCTTTGTGACCTGCGGGATTCTGGCGGCTTGGTCATTTCCTTGCTGTCTTTCTGGCGAGTACGAGGCCTGCTCCCCAGGCGCGGTTGTGGCCGAGCCCCGTGGTGAGGAGGTGGGTGAAGGTGTGGGGGTCGTGGATGGTTGCTGTGGCGTGGAATTGGCGGAGGGTGAGTGTCTGGTCGCGTTGGGGGGTGGTTTCGGGGGCGCTGATGGTGATGTCGTGGGGGGCGAGTTGGCATCCGGCTTTAGTGAGGCGTTCGTGGAGCCAGGCCCCGCATTGGGCGGGGTGTTTCAGCACGACACGGCTGCGCTTCTTGTCGTCGTTGTTCTTGGTGATGAGGGGGCTGGCGATGGTGCGGATCTCGACGGTGTCGCCGGTGGTCCAGGTCTGGTGGACTTCCTGGGTGGTGGCGTGCGTGATGAGGCCGGTGTTCTGGTGGGTGGTCCAGTCGGGTGGGGAGAGGGTCTGGACGAGGAGGGTGTGGGGTTGGCCGGCGGTCAGTGCCTGTGAGGGGTGCTTGCGGTTGGTGGCGGGGGTGCGGGCTGCGGCGTAGAGGGTGCGGCCGTTGCGGTTGCCGGTGGTGGTGACGGTGCCGAGGCCGGTCTCGACGAGCTGGTGCATGCGGTAGGCGTCGTGGCAGGCGGCCGCGGTGTGGGGGGAGAGGGTGAGGGCGCTGCGCCAGACCATGAGGACGGCGTGTTGGGGGTCGGGAAGGCCGAAGGCGAGGAGGTCGTGGGTGTGGATGGTCATCAGTCGGTTTCCTGGGGTGCGGGGGGCGGGGTGGTGATCCGGGTGTGCAGGGGGAGGAGGCGGTGGTCTCGGCGCTGGTAGGTGGTGGGGGGCTGTTCGGGAAGGCCCGGGCCGGTGGTGGTGTCGGTCTCCTGCCAGACGGTGGGGCGGTCAGTGGTGGCGTCGGACAGCAGGGGGATGTGGTCGGGCCAGTCGTGGTCGTGGCGGGTGGTGCCGTGGGCGATGGGGCGGGCGGGCGGGCAGCAGCGGCGGCCGAGGTAGAGGAGACGCGCGGGCCGGGTGAGGGCCTGGTTGATCGCCTCGATCAGCGGGGCGGGTCCGGTCAGGCCGGCGAGGAAGGAGCCGCCGATGACGTAGGTCTTGTCGCCCATGACGGTTTTGCGGCTGGCCGGGTGCCAGGAGGCGCCGGTGACCGGGTCGACCTCGCGCGGAGCGGCGTAGTGGAACCGGTCCGGGTCGGCCGCGAGGCGGGGGTCGCGGGAGGCGGTGAGGACGTCCAGGGGGAAGTCGCCGCCACCGGCGGTCTGGTCGTCGCGTTCGAGGTGGCCGGGCCGGTCGGCCCTGACCGCGAAGCGCAGACCGGCCAGGTGGGAGACGTCGTCGTCGAGGTCGTGGCCGAGGGCGTTGGCGACGAGGCCGATGATCCCGGACTTGGTGGGCCGGCTCAGTGTGTCGTGGTGGGCTTCGTAGCGGGTGTGGATGCCCCAGGCTTGCATGGGGGCGGACAGGCACAGCAGGGCGGTCGGCATGTCACTCGTCCTCGCAGGCCAGGACCGGGGGCAGGGCGGGGCAGTCCTCGTCGGCCGGGGGGAGCCAGCGGCAGATGCCGCCCGTGAGGGGGGTGTGGCGCTGCGCCCGGCGCAGGTAGGTGGTCAGACGCTGGGCGGCGCTGACGGCGGCGGGGGCTTCGATGGCGGACTCGAAGCAGGCGGCCGCGGTGAGGGGGTAGTCGGTTGCGGCGGCGATGGTCAGGGTGGGGCAGGCCGCCGATCCGGTGCGTGAGCGGGCGGAGGAGGGCGTCGCGTAGGCGAGCGCGGTGACGAAGAGTTGCTCGGCCAGGCGTGCGAGGTATTCGGCCTCGGCAGGGGTGGCGCTCGTGGACAGGGTGCGGCGCAGGGCCCGGCGGTCCAGGGCGGCGTACTGGTAGAGCGTGCCGGAGGCGAGGTAGGTGCTGCCCTTGCCGGCCGCTCCGAAAACACCGAGGTCTTGCCAGTCGTCCTTCACGGTCCAGTCGTCGCTGATCATGGCCAGGCGGTCGACGCTGAACGCGTGTGCGACCTGGGCGGCGGAGTAGACGGTGCCTTCGGGGACTTCTGCGAGCATCCGGCCGAAGATGGCGAGTTCGGCGACGGTTCCGGGGGCGAAGGCCGCGGCGGCGCGTCCGACGATGCGCTGCGGGAGTTGCGGGGCCTGGATGCCGGCGGGCTCAGGTCCCTTGCGGCCGCCTGATGCCTCCGCCTCCGCGTCGGTGTCCTGGCCGCCGGTGTCGGCCGGTGACTTCGACGTCTTGGACCGCTTGGCGATGGCCTCGTCGATGGCCTGGCCCATTTTCATCCGCGCCTCGCTGGTCTCGTCCCAGACCTCGGAGGCCAGAGCGGCGAGCCGTTCGGGGGCCTGGGCGGGCACGTAGGCGATGGCACGGGTGCGTTCGGTGTTGGCCTTGTCGATCTGCATGCCCGCCGATGCCACGATCAGCGCGGCCTGCGCGTGGGCCTCCTCCAGGCTGTGGCCGAGGTCTTGCAGGTGGCGGGCGGTCTGTTGGGGCAGGAACCGGGAGCGGGCGGTGTCCTGGACGGTCTCGCGCGTGTAGTGGCGGAAGAACGTACGCATGGCACGGTCCTTGGACTGGGCGGACACCCGCATCCGGGGTGCGTCGCCGAACTCGATGCTCTTGGGCATGTTGGAGAAGTCCCGATTCAGCGAGACACCCGTGTAGGTGGTCAGGACGTGCGCGACGACGAAGTTGCCGTCATAGACGGTGGTGTCGATGAGCCGCGGGTCGGCGGCGATGTCGGTGAGGGCCATCAGGAGCGGGTTCCGATCTGGGCGAGCTCGGCGAGGGGCTGGCTGGTGTAGAACATGGCGGCCCAGCGGTCGCGGGTCGCCGCGTTCCACGCGGACAGGTCGTCGGTGAGCGCCGACCACGACGGAGTCATCTCGTGGGCGGCGGCGTAGCGGACAAGGTTGGTCAGGGTCGGCAGCAGCAGGGCCGGCCGGGTGGTGGCCAGGAGGTGCTTCATCTGTGTTTGGGTGGGGCCGTGCTGGGGACCGAAGCTCGTGCCGCTGCCGAAGGCGCGCATCAGGCGCGGCAGCGGCGTACGCCCGAACGAGCCGAAGTACATCTGGGCGTGGGTGGCGTAGAGCGCGGCGGTCAGGACCGCGGGCGCCCGATATTCGGCGGGAAGCCCCCGGGTGACCGCTTCGCTGGCCTGGTTGGGGACGTGCGGCGCTCCGACCCACAGCCGCATCTGCCCCAGCAGGCTGCGGCTGTGTTCACCGGCGCGGATGCCGTGCAGCCGCTTCTCCAACTGCTCGCCCGGCGTCAGCTCGCTGGGCGCGGGGGTGTCTGCGGTGACGAACAAGGAAGTCACGTCGGGCTCCTTCTCTCGGAGACGGTCGGCCAGGAAGCGGTACAGGCGCTGGCGATCGGCCGCCTTCACCCCGGGGGAGGGGGCGAGGGAGCGGTGAGCGTCGGCGGTGAGGCGGGCGCGTTCGCGGGGGTCGGCGTTCAGGAAGGCGGGGTCGGTGAGCAGATGAGCTCCGGACAGGTCGAGCAGGGTGTGCCGGCCGCGCATGGCGTACCGCACGGAGGCCAGCAGTTCGGCCGCGTCGGCCGCCCGTTCGTCGGTGAGGAGCTCTCCCGGCACCTGCAGGTCGCGTAGGTGGAGGACCTTCTTCTGGTCCGTCGCGATGCCGACCACCCGCATGGCGGGTGCGGCGCATCCGGTCTGCCGCATCACCGCGCGGATCCGCGCCGGAAGGGATCCCTTGTCCGCCTGCCACCACCGGTCGACGACCGGCACCAGATCCTCGGGCGTGATCAGGGCGGCGCACGGCAGGCCCTTGCCCTTGCTGGTGAACAGCAGGTCCGTGGCCCCCGCTGCTCCGGGCTCCACCGCCGTGCGGTGCCAGCCCTGGGTGAAGTGCGCTCGGCCGATACGGCCGTCGCCGTCTCGAAGGAGCAGCACGCGCCGCGGCATCCACGTCAGGGCATCCAGCTCCCCGGCCGGCTGCAGCCGTTCCTTGGGGCCCCCTCGGACCCGGTACGTCCAGTTCGCCGCCCCCTGCTCAGCGGCCGGGACCGTACGCCAGGTCAGGGCGTCGGCCAGGGTGCCGTCCGGCAGCCAGGTCAGCCGCCCGCACGCGGCCGCGCCCGAGGCGTAGTTCGAGCCGGCGCCGTAGACGGCATCCGAGCAGCGCAGACGGCCCCCGACCGCCCACATCTGCTGGGCCAGCAGCAGCAGGGCGGCTCGCGCGGGGTCCAGCGCCGGGAGGTCAGCATGAAGATGACGGTGATCCCCCAGCAGGGGCCGCCCCAACGCCCCGGCGCAGGTGTGGTCGAGGTAACGGACGGGAAGCGCGTGCACCGGGGCCACCGCGTGCAGAGCAGAGTCCTGGAATAGGGGCCGCAGCGGGTGAAGGATGTCGACATCGCAGGCGTGCGCGCTGAGCCACTGTGCTGCTCGGGCCCAGTCGACGGCGGCGGAGCCGGCACACCGCAGAGTGTACGCCTCCTCCGAGCCCGGGCCTGCCCCGCTGCTGTAGAGGACGGCGACCAGGAACCGGATCACGGCTGCGTACGCCAGCGGATCGGTCACGGCCAACATGAGGCGACCGGCCTGTTCCAAGGCCGTGCACCCCGACACCGCGAACTGCTCACCGTCCTGGTCCCGCACCGGCACCCACCGCTCGTGGGCGAGGCTGAACGAGTCGATGCTCATGCCGCGTCCTGCGGCATGATCTGCTCCGCGAGGCAGGCGAACATCGCCGAGTCCCGCTCGTTGGTGCTCAGGGCGAGCGTGTTCGACAGCGACCGGAACGTCGCCGCCGTCCACGGTGCCTCTCCCGTTCCGGCCGCGTACGCGTAGATCACGGGAGCGGAGCGGCCATCGCGCTGCGTACGGCCCTCGGCCTGCAGTGCACGCTTACCGCCCGTGAGCACATCAGCGATGACACACACCCGCGGCGTGGAGGTGGCACGAGCCCCCTTGCCGTCGGTGTTGGCCTCGTCGGCGTGAAGGTTGATGCCCTCCAACGCGTTGAGAACCACCACCAGCGCCTCACCCCGCTGGAACGCCACCCGCTTGCGCTCCCGCAGCTCGACGTGCCGCCCGGTGATCGCCACCACCCGCTCCTCCAGGCCCGCCTTGCGCAGCCCCCGCGCGATCCACACGGCCACCTCTTCGATCGACTCCACGAACCACATCGGCACTACGACCTGCCGGCCCTGACGCACCTGCTCCACCACGATGTCCGCCACGTACGGCGCCTTCACCAACGACGCCTTCTGCACCTTGCGCAGCGCCTCGACGCGGTAGGACCCCGGGTCGGCGGCGCCGAACACGGCCAGGCCTTCAGAGCGGCGGAACTCCTCCCAGGCCCGCTCGTAGCGCACCCGGTCGGCTTCGGACAGCTGGATGGGCACGACGTCGCGTTCCTGTTCGGGCAGATTCAGGTCCGACGCCGTGGCCGCGGAGCCCACCCCCGACTCGTAGAGCAGGGCCCTCAGGCGGGTCACATCCGCGCGGTTGAAGCGGTGGTACCAGCGGCCCCGCCGGTCGTTGTTCAGCCGCATGCCCAGCTCCTTGAGCCACAGGCGGTAGTCGGCCTCCTCGCCAGGGGGCTCCACACCGGCCGCGTGGGCGATCAGCCTGGCGAGGTAGGCGCTCTCCTCGGGCTCGGAGAACGGTGTGGCCGACGCCCACATGACGAACGCGTGCTCCCCGTCGCTGCGGTTCAGCAGACGCTGGAGGGTGCGGGTCCTTCTCGATTCGGAGTTGGCGAGCATGTGGCACTCGTCGACGATGACCGTGTCCCAGTCGACCCGCGATACGCCCTCATAGGCGACGAGCTTCGCCGCTTCGTCCGTCGGCATCCGGTGCAGGCCGCCGTCAGGGAGGCGCAGCAGCCGCCACAGGCGTTCGGGGTTGATCACCACCCACCGGTGCCGGCTGGTGGCGAAGCGGTCGATGGCCGCCCGCCAGGCCGGGACTACGGGCAGGCGCGTCACCACCAGGATCTTCTGCGGCGTCCGCCCCGCCGCCGCACAGACCGCCCTGACGGCCATCGGCGTCTTCCCGGACCCTGTCGGCAGGGCCCACAGAAAGCCGGGAGCGTTCTGACGCCGCGCGGCCACCAGCCGGGCGACCTGCTCTTGCTGATACTCACGCAGGGGCGGAACGGTTCCCGCGGGAAGGGGCGGAAGGAGGGGATGGTGGTTGATCTCGCCCTGCACGTACCGCTCCCACGAGTGGGGCGGCGCCTCGAACGGGGCGAGCCCGCGCGGCAGGTCTCGCCCCTCCGGGGCCGGATACACATCGACGAGCCATTCCCGGTCGTGCACCACCCCGGCGAAGGACCCGCAGAACTCGGAGGACAGGACGAACTGCTGTCCTGCCGCGCGGATCGGGTCGGGCGCACCTGCGGCAATGCTGAAAGCGGCCTGCAGATAGTTCTGTCCCGAGGCGCGCGCCTGCTGTCGGACAGCGCTCTTCCGGGCGTGATCGGTGGTCATTGCAACGTCCTCGGTACGGGCCGTTCGCGGAGATCCCGTGATCCGCGGGTGGCCTGACTGATAGGCACGCTGCGGGAAAGACAGGTACGTCGTGTTGATGCAAAGCACCTTCGGATCCATGCGCGTACGTCGCGGTCACGGGGCGGAACGTACGGATCCTGTGGCTTCACGAGCCGAGGAACACCCTACGGGCTGAGACACGCTAAGTGAAATCGAAGCCACTAAGAGTGACTATCGGTTCATAGGCACTTCGGCGCCGAAGGTGCCGACGGAGGATCCAGGGGAAGCAATTCGGACCGGCATCGCTCAGTCCGGCCCTTGGCCGGCTGGTGCTGCACCGGTCGGGGTCAGCGGGCCAGGATGTTCATGGCGCGCCCGATGATCTCCAGAAGGAGGGCGGTGGGCACCAGCCAGTTGGTGATCGTCTGGCTGGCGGAAGGTGACGGGGCGGGGCTGTGGGACGAGGGGGGTTTGTCCGCAGGCTCGTTGAGCATGTGCGTGGTCCTGTTCGGGTTCTGGCTGTCTCGGGGGTAGGCGGGGCCCGGGCTGGTGCCGGGCCCCGGGGTGGTTCAGCGGGCGGTGTAGAGCAGGCGCGGGTGATGGTCCGCGAGGTGGGGGATGAGGGCGGGAGGTGTCGCCAGGCCGGCCCGTGGGGTCCACAGCCCCGGCCGCGCGAGGCCGGGTCCCGGTGCGGCGCGCTCCGGCACGGGGCGGGCCGCAGGGGCCGGGGTGGTGGGGTTGGTGGCGAGGACCAGGGCGAGGAACAGGCCGGTGGAGCGGTTGCTGAGTGCTTCGGCGGAGTCCAGGAGCCGGTGGTGTTCGGCGAGGGGCAGGGACAGCGCGACCGAGCACGCCTGCCCGGCCAGGGGCAGGGAGATCGCGACGCAGACCCCCTCGTTGCTGTATTCGAGAACGTCGAAGTAGGGGCTCTGCGGGCCGTATCGGTCGATGGTGTCGATCAGCCGGTCGGCATTGGTGATGGTTCTGGGAGTTAGGGGCTTGGGCCGGTGCCGGGAGAGAAGGTCGGCCCGTGCGGCCGGCGGCAGCTGGGAGAGCAGACTCTTGCCGACGGCACTGGCATGCGGTGTCTCCTTGAAGTCGACGGTCACGGTGACCTGGGGGGCCTGCGGGCCCGAGGCACTGTGGGGGATGAGGATCTCCCCGTCGGTGTAGGTGCTGAGGTAGATCGCCGCGCCGGTATCGGCACACAGCTGGTCAAGGACACCCTGCAGAACGGAGTTGCCGCGCGCGATCTCGACCAGAAGGGGGCCGGGACCGTAGGTGTGCGTGTCCAGCCGGCGGCCGAGGTTGTTGTCGGCGAGCCACGACAACAGCTCTGCCGCTCCGCGGGGGGTGATCCCCGCGGTCCGGGCGACGGCCTGGATGTCGGCGGATCCGGTCTCGCGGATGAGGTGGAGGACATCCAGGACCCGAAGAGAGTCCTCCCATGCCGCCGGAGCGTGACCGCTCTGGTCGAAGGCCTCACCGGGCCTGCCCGGCGGTGGCGTCCATCCCTTCGGGGGCTGAGGCCGGACCGGCGGGGCGCCCGGCGCAGTTTCCGAGCTGGCCGGTGCGGCCGCCGTCTGTTCAGCCGGTTCGGGGCCACCGTGCAGACCGTTCGCCGTCAGATCGGGCTGTTCGTGCGCGGAGACGTCCTCACTCGCGTTGTCCGGAGCCAGGGATGCGCTGGTGAGCTCCTGGAGGGCCTCAGCCAGGCGCGGGGTCGCCAGCACGATCACGCCCAGGTCCTCGTGCTCGTGGCGTTCTGCATGGCGAGTGGCCTGGTGCAGCTCCCGGCGCAGCTCTGCGGACGGGAGCGGCTGATCACGCCAGCCGCGACCGGTGGGGCCGCCCGGCCGTGGGGTCAGCGCCGAATGGAGCCGCTTACGCCACAGCTCCGCGTCGCGGAGTTCGGCGCGCCGCTTGTGGTCGAGCATCAGGAGGTAGGCGGCCTCGTGCTCGCCCGCGCCGGCGGCGAACTCCCACCAGAAGGAGGCGGCCTCGTCACGGACCAGGTGAAGGAGACAGCCGAAGGCTACCGCGCCGCTGGTGGTCAGGCCGAAGTCCTGCGCGAGCAGAGCGATGTCGAGACCGGACTGCGGGTCGAGCACAACGCTCTGGCACAGCGTGTCCAGTTCCCGTTCCGCCTCCTCGCCGGCCGTGATCCCGGGGTACTCGGGCAGAGGCCGCCGACTGGCCGCGGCCGCCATCAGCCGGTCGTAGGCGGCCGAGACGTCGTACCGCAGCCGGGATCCGCTGTCAGCCCCGGTCCTGGCATCGAGGGACCAGGACGTGTCCGCCTGGCTCACCACTTCCGCCTCCGTCCCCCAGCGTCAAGCCGCCGCTTCAGTCGGGCCTTGGCCCGTTTGAGATTCATCCGCGCCGATTCCTCCTTGATCCCCATGAGCTCGGCCATCTCCTCGACCGGTACACCGAGCGCATCCAGCACGAGCGCCTGCTCCTGGCGCTCGGGAAGCTCCCTGATTTCCTCAAGGAGGCTCATCAGGTTGACGATCTCCTCGCCGTGATCCGCCATGAGCCGATGGCCGATCTCCTCCTGCAGCCGCTCGTCGTCGACCGGACCGATACGGCTGCCCTCGCGGTGCAGGTCGGCGATCCGGCTCCTGAGCACCGTCCAGCCGTAGGCGGACGGGAACTCCATCGTCGTCACCCTGGCCCACTGCTCCACCACGTATTCGAAGGTGCTGTGGACAGCGTCCTCAGCGTCGAAACGGCTGGGCAGTCTCGCGTCCGCGTACCAGAGGAACTTTTCCGCGTACTGCTCGTGGTACTCCTGGAACCTCGTGACCTGCTCCGGTGTCCAGTGATCCGGGGCCTCCGGCTGCGGCGGCACCGGCACCGGAGGGACCGGAGCGTCTCGGATCACACGGGGCATGCCGGCCGGTTTGGCTGCCGGCTGGGACAGGTGACGGCCCCAGGCGTCGCGCGTCGCGCCAGCCGGGTCATCGTGCTCGGCAGTGCCCACGTCGCTCACCGGCCCACCCCGCAACCGCCGAGTACCCGGCACCGATCGCTGGCGTGAGCCGCTATGCGGCCGCGGGCCGGCCGAGCGATCCGTTCTGGGCCGGCGGGTGGCACCGGTGGCTCGACTGCGGCCACCGGCAGCGCAGCGTTCAGCTGCACGTGTCCTCCTAGGAAGATCAAGCACCGTGGGTCCTTTCGCGGGTGCCTCTGAGAAGGACAGCGTTCGGGAGACCTCGTTTGGGTACACGCGATCCCGAAAAAACTTCAACGCGCAAATACGGTGATCATTCGAGCGTGAATCGGTCACCTAAGGAGCCATGCCGTTCACCAAGCGCCGGGCACCGTCAGGGAGATGACGGCGCCCGCGGTCACTCGGGCCGGCCCTAGAAGTGGCGGCCCCGCTCGTGGTGGGTGGCGCCGCCGTGCTCGCCGGTGGAAGGGTCGGGCGCGGTGACGGTCATCGTCACCTTGTACTCGAAGCTGCCTTCTCGGGGCCCGTCGGCGCGTGCCCAGGCAAGGGCGTGGATCTCCAGCCCGGGGGCCTGGCGGGCGACCGTGGCAGCGGCCTGCAGGGCGTCGGCGGGGCTGTCGCCGGTGCAGACGATGGCGCCGAACGCGGACACCTCGACGTCGCTGGAACCATCGGCGCCGTCGGGGAAGGCGAGCCCCCCGACGACGGTAGTGGCCTGCTGGAGAGTGCGGACGAGGTCCTGGCCGAACGAGGGGCCGCTCAACACCTGAGGCTGGAGAGCGGCATCGGCGGCGGGGACGGCGAGGGGGTGCTGGGTCTCGGTCATGTTCGGACCGTACGGCCGCATTCCGCAGGGGTGGGCACGCGGTGTGCGTGCCTTCCTGTAACAGAGGAAGGCCCCCGCCGACTGCCGACGGGGCAGTCCACGGAGGCCGGTGACGGTGAACGGCGAGCGGGGGAGCACTATTCGGCGAGGGCGGGCTCCGCAGTCTCGCAGGTGTGGTGCGCGGCATCCACCGCGAGGAGCGCGGCCCGCAGCCGGTCGGGAGTGATAAAGGCCTCCTCTGCTTCGCCGCCGGGGCGGCTGAGCCAAGCCGCAGCGAAGGTCCCGTACTGGCCGGCCGGGACAAGGAGGTCGGTTCCCCGGCCCAGCACACGTACGCCCGGGAGGCCGTCGAGGACGGCACCTGTGCCGCAGGGGATGTAGACGATGAGTTCCTGGCGCGCGTGGTCGGCGATGACGGTGTACTCGCCGTCCATCGGGAGAGCCAGCTCGTCCAGGGCCGCGAGGCCTCTCTGAAGAGGCATGACGGCGACGGCGTCCCAGGTCCAGCCGCACGCGGCCCATACCGAGTGGCCCTTGCGGAATTCGAAGAAGACTTCGGGAGTCGGGTCGAGGAGGGCAGCCCACGGCAGGGTGCCGTTGTCGGATCGGGTCATGGACGCACCGTAAGCGGAGTACAACGGTATGTAGGCACGCAGTGTGCGTGCCAGATTCCACCGCCCCCTGGGAGCCGTGCTCATGGACACCCGCCGCATCGGAGAGAACATCGCCTGCTGGCGCGGGCGCCGCCGCCTGACCCAGACCGCGTTCGGCGCGCTGATGGGCAAGAGCAAACGATGGGTCCAAGACCTGGAGGCCGGCTCCCGCCAGGCCGACCCCCGCCTCTCCGTCCTCGAAACCGCCGCCCGCGTCCTGGCCGTCCCCCTGCCCGTCCTCCTCGCCGACACCTCCGACGAAACCGCCGACGAGGCGGGCGAGATGGAGGCGATCCGCGTGGCCCTGCACCGCCACGACATCGCCACCGGCACCCCCGACGCCGACACCCACCCACTCGACGTGGACACCCTACGCCGCTCCGTCCACCACGCCTGGCGCCTCTTCCAGGCCAGCGCCGCCTTCACCAGCCTCAGCGGCCGCATCCCCGCCCTCCTCACCGACGCCACCCACGCCGCCGCCCTCCACGACGGCGACGACCAGCTCGCCGCCTACCGCGCCCTGTCCATGACCCTCCAGCTCACCGAAGCACTCGCCATCAAGGCAGGAGCCACCGACATCGCCTCCCTCGCCGGCCACCGCGCCGTCCTGGCCGCCGAACGCTCCGGCGACCCCGTCATCCAGGCCTCCGCCGCCCGCCACCTCGCCGACGCCCTCACCGCCGAGGGACAACCCCACGCCGCCGCCGCCTTCGCCCAGGCAGCAGCCGCCCGCCTCACCCCCAACCTCACCAGCCGCGGAGCGGCCGGCCTGTCCACCCTCGGCATGCTCTACCTCAAGGCCGCCATGGCCCAGGCCACCGCCGCCACCCTCACCGACCGCCGCGCACCCGCCGCCGCCCGCCAGGTCCCCGACCTCCTCGACCAAGCCGACGAACACGCCCACCAGCTCCCGCCCGACGCGGACGGCAACGCCCTCTTCACCGCCTTCAGCGCCACGAACGTCTCCCTCTACCGGCTCGCCGCCCACGTCAAGCTCTACGAAGGCGCAGCCGGCGCCGCCGTCGCCCAGGCCATCACCGCCCACCAGCGGGCCGCCCTCCCACGCGAGCGCCGGGCCCACCTCCTCACCGACCTCGCCCACGCCTACACCCAGGCCGGACAGCGAGAGCAGGCCCTCGACACCCTCCTGGACGCCGAACGCGAAGCCCCCGAAGAGGTCCTGACCCGCCCCCGCACCCACCAACTCATCGAAGACCTCCGCCTCCTGGGCGTCGGCAGCGCCGAGGGACGGTTGCGCGCGCTCGCCGAGCGCTGTGGACTACCCGCGTGACCCGAACCCTGTATGTCATCTCCTGCGCCGCCCCGCCCGCCCGCCACGTCACCACCGGCATCAAGGCCGCCCAGGCCCGCGGCTGGGACGTCGCCCTCGTCCTCACCCCCGCCGCACACCGCTGGTCCGTCGAAGAAGCCGGCGGCGACAGCGAGCTCGACTCCTGGCGAGAGCTGACCGGACACCCGGTCCGCCACACCTACAAACTTCCCTCCCAGTCCGACGTCCTGCCCGACCCCGACGCGCTCCTCGTCGCTCCGGCCACTTTGAACACGACGACGAAGTGGGCCGCCGGCCACGCCGACACCCTCGCCCTCGGCCTCATCACCGAAGCCCTCGGCATGCCGCACCGACCCGTCGTGGCCCTCCCCTACATCAACGCCGCCCAGGCCCAGCACCCCGCCCTCGCCCCCGCCATCGCCACCCTCCGCCGAGCCGGGGTCCACTACCTCCTCGACGACGGCAACGGACCCGGCTTCCGCCCCCACCAGCCCAAACACGGAAACGTCGACGCCTACCCCTGGGACCTCGCGCTCGACACCCTGGAGGAAGCCCTTACACCCTGAACCCGACCTGCTCCGAGCCGCGCCGCTGCGGACAGCCCCGGATCCTGACCGCGGCGGACGATGCCCTGCCTCATCCGACCCAACCGACGCGGTTCGTCGTCGGTGGATCGCAGTCGCCGGGGGCGGTGTCAGCGCATGGAACCGGGGATGGAGGGGGAGGGCGTGAAGTGGAGCTTCTGGGGTCCCTTCCCGTCGCCTTTCCAGTCGAGGAACAGGATCACGTCCGTGTAGATGCGGTGGCGGCTCGACCAGTGCGAGGAGTAGGACGCGGGCGTGATCGACCCGTCCTTCGCCTTGTTCAGGCGCTGGGTCAGATCGGTGCGCTTCGTCACGGCCGGACCGCCCCCGGCGGTCATCGCGGTCACTTCGACGTGCGCGGTGTTGAAGATGGAGCCGGCGTGGGTGGTCGATGCCGGGAGGTCCCACGAGACCGTCGCCCAGTGCCGGACATTCGGACCGGACTCGGTCACGCAGGCCCGGATCGTAAAGTCCCAGTTGTCGGGCCAGGGCCCGCTGTAGCCGGGGTTGTCGACGGTCTTGGTGGACACCGCGCACCGCTCCACCGCGTACGCGGGGCCACCCCCAGCGCCGGCCACGATGACGACGGCCGCCGCCAGTACCGCCGCGAGCCGGCAGGCCGGGGGTGTCCTGAGCATGAGCGGGCCTCCGTTGATCGAGTGCCCGGGACAACGAGGCGGTGGAGGGAAGGAAGCGTGCCAGCAGGGGTGATCCGGGTGGAGGGTCGGTGACGCCGCCGCCGCGCCGCCACCGGCCGCTCAACCAGGCCCGGGACGGACCTCCCGCCCTCGGGTCAGGACACGAGGGCGGGCTCGTAGACCACCGTGGTGGTAGGGCAGTCCTCGGCGAGCCCGAGGAGCGCCTGGCGCTCGGCCTCGTCAACGGCCAGGTCCCACCGCAGCTTCGTCCCCACCCACGTCGCGGCATACGTGCAGTGGAAGGAGCCGTCGGAGGGCAGCCACTCCGCCGGGTCCTTGTCCGCCTTGGACCGGTTCGAGGCGGCGGACACCGCGATCAGCGTGTCCGGGGACGCCTGGTCGTTCGCGTACGCCTCCCGCCGCGCCGCCGACCACGCCACCTTCTCCGAGTCGAACACCTCGGCCAACGGTACGAAATGATCAACATCCAGCCGGGCCGCGTCCGTCACCACCACGTCGTCGTACGCGCTGCGCCAGGAGCCGCCGGTCAGCTTGCAGCCGGCCGCGACCTGCGGCGCCACAACGGCTTCGGACAGGATGACCTCCTTGCGGGTGTCGCAGCTGTCGGAGGCGTTCAATCCCTTGTTCCAGTGCTTGTAGAGGTCTCGCTGGTAGCCCTCGCGGTGTTCGGGAGCGACGGTCAGCTGGTCGATCGCCTCGAACAGCGGCAGCGGAGCACGGGCGGCCACCTGCCCTGCCACTCCGGCAGCCGCTGGGACGGCACCGCTCTGACCAAGAGCGGCATGCGCGGGCGGAGCAGCAGACAGGACGGGAAGGGCGCAGAGCGCGAGCGCCGGCAGCGCTCGCTGCATCAGGTTCTTGATCACGTGCGTCGGTGTAGCGGGTCAAAGCGCGGCTCCGAAAGCCGCGAGGCTCCCGGCTCACCCGGGCGGGTGGCCCAATTCACCGGAGAAACGAGCCTGCGCCGAAGACGCATGCGCTCCGTTCCGCGCCGCTACCGGATGCGGGGCCGGGGCGTTGTTCCGGTTATGGGACGGATGAAGGCGGGGCGTACGCGCCGGGCACGGCTGGAGTGTGGGCGCTGCGGTACGCGGGCGCCGCGGGACTGGTCGTCGGTGGAAGCCGAAGACTGGAGCGGCCGCTACGAGGGCGGCCGCCTGGTGCTGATCGTGTGTCCGCCGTGCCACACGCCGGTGGAAACGGCGCAGGCGGAGCTGAACGCGTCCGCGGTGACGATCGCAACCGAGGCCGGCGGGCGGTTCGCCGCGGACCCGGTGCTCTGTCTGACCGGCACCCGGGCCGCCCCCGGGACGGTGCTCTACGGCCGGGACCACCTCCAGCGCATCGTGCTCGACGGGCCGATCGACGGCCTCGCCGTCGTGGAGGAGCTGCCGGTGGGCACGCGGTGCGTGCCCACGGTCGGCGGCGTGATGATCTACCCGCCCCCCGCCTGCGCCTAGGTTCGCGGTCGGCCCTCCAGGCCGGCCGGAGGCCGGTTACGCCTGCGGCCTTAAGACCGTGTCCTATGTGGTGCGAAGGACATGGCTCGGATACGGGAAAGGTTCTGGCCAACCTTCGATGTTCCCGAACAAGGTTGGGTTCGCATGCCTCAGAATGCGGCACGCACCACACCTGACTCTGGGGGAGAGCCATGACCGCCACGCCCGAACCGCCTGCTGACTCGCCAGCGCCCCAGTCTCATCCAGCCAGCGAGGCACCCCGACGTCGGCGCTTCGCAGACGCGCCCGCATGGATCTCGGCTGTCACCGCCGTGGCAGGACTGCTCCTCGGGTTCCTTGGCCTCCCCGTATTTCTCCACTCGCCTACAGCCAGCGCTCCGGCGCCTCCGGCGACCACACCCTCCCCGGCGGCGGAATCGCCGACACCGAGTCCCACCGCGGAGACGTCAACGACGCCGCCTTCTGTGGCGACCGAACAGCCTTCCGACGTCTACAAAGTCCAGACCGTGGAGCTGACGCCGGACTACGGTTTCGCCCTCGACAACCTGCGCCCCGTCAGCCGTAATGATCAGAAGGAGATCTACTGGTACTCGGGCCATCTGCGCACCGCCACGGCACAGTTTGTCTACCTGGACCGGAAGGAACCCGGCTCCTACGACACGTGCAGCACGGTCACTCGATTCACGAACGACATCGACGCCTACTACCTACCAGCCGGCGACCGCTTCTGCATCCTCGCCCCGACCGGACTCATCGCACTTGCTCAGGTGACTGAGGGCGGGGGAAAGGCGGGATACATCGCCCTGAAGTTGACCATCTGGCGCGGTACCTACTGACCTCTCGCCGGTTGGGAGCGTCACCCGACCAGATTCGAGAGCCCCACCGCTACTTGCTCACGACCTTCACCAGCACCTGCCGGCCCTGCGTTCCCGCGCCGCCCTCGGGGGCGGCCTCCAGTCGACGGCCGACCATGCGTTCCCCCTGGAACCGGCCTGCCACATCCTGCCCCGACCCTGCGATCCCGGCGGCCCGACCTCGGCACCGCGGGCGCCTTAGCCGTGCGGGAACGGGGATGGAAGCGCGAGTCTTCGCCGCGTACAGCTCCTGGCCGTACGCCTGAACCGAGCGAGGGGTCCCCCTGCGGGGGAAGCGAAGCTCCAGCTCACCCGCTTCGCCCTGGGTACTTCTCAGCTTGATAAGGCACATCCCGCCCCGGTGTGCGCACGTGCACCAACGGTCCTCGATCTTGATCTGCATGCCCCATTCCGGGTCGGTCAGCAGGTGGACGAGTTCGTCGTGGTGGAGGGTCGGGGGTGGCCTGGTGGATGTGGTCGATGATCCACTGCTCTCCGCCGTTCTCTGGGTTGGTCCAGGACGTGGTGGACAGGGCGATCCCGGCGGCAGACCACAGGCCCACCCGCCTGAGCAGGGCGCTGGCCAGCCAGGCTGAGGCCTCAGCACGCCGGGTACGGGGAACCCTTCCGACCCCGGCGCCGACTGCGTAGAGCCGCTCGTGCTGTGTCCAGGAGTGGGGCGACCCGAGGTGGCACAGAACGTCGCCCGCCTTTGCTGCTTGATGCCGCTCCGCCGTCCACGCGGTCCTCCACGCTGTCGGATCGATCCCGGTCATTCGGATCCGGGCGGACGTCCCGAGCAGGATCATCTCGACGCCCTTCTTCGAGGGCGGGGAGAAGCGAGCCCCGGGAATGCCGTAGAACTCGCCGTCGATGGTGAGCCGGGGCGGCAGCAGGCAGGCCAGCTCCTCGGCCATGTAGTCGCCCTCGAAGCGGATGGTCAGGCCGTCGGCTTCCGGACGCACCGACGTGATGCCCCACGGACGAACCGGGTCGTACGTCGGCCAGGCGATGCGACGGAACAGCCAGCGTTCCAGCAGTTCCTGCTGCGGCGAAGGCCGGGGGATCACCGCGGCCGAGCGCCGGGTCGCTCCCACGATCTGGTGGGCGCTTTGGTAGGGGAGACCGGTGTAGAGGGCGAGCCGTTCGGCATCACGTTGCAGCGCGGTGGCGGCCATGCGTACCTCGGCCGTGAAACCGTCCCGACTCCGGCCCGACGGCGGGTCGCGGGCTCGAAACAATGGCAGTCAGCCGGCGCGGGCGGAGCCCACTTCTGCCCCCGCTGAGGCGTCCTCAAGGTCGGGCGGACGCAGGGCACGGTCTCCTTGAGACCGATCCGCATTCCACACCGCGAGCCGATCCACACACAAGCGACACGCGGTACCCACCACCGTCAACGTCGGCTTCAGTTCTCGTGGAACCGATCCGCCTCCTGCGCCCAGGACGCTCGGACTCTTTGCATGGCAAGCGTTTGTGGATGGTCGGGTCCCAGCACGCGGGTGTAGTCGGTGATGAGGGCCTCATACAGGTTGCGTGCGGTGACGGCGTCCCCGACGTACGCGACCGCCAGGGCGTGGTCTTGGCGTGCGGCGAGTGTGGTGGGGTGGTCGGGTCCGAGTACGCGGGTGTAGTCGGTGATGAGGGCGCTATACAGGTCGCGTGCGGTGGCGGAGTCCCCGGCGCTCCAGACCGCCATAGCGTGCTGTCGGCGTATGGCGAGTGTGCTGGGGTGGTCGGGTCCGAGTACGCGGATGTGATCGGTGATGAGGGCTTCGTTCAGATCGCGTGCGGTTATGTACTCGCCCTGGACGCCGACCCATTTGGCGTGCCTGACGCGGGCCTCAAGGGTCTCGGGATGATCAGGTCCCCGAGTCGCTGTAGCGGCCTCGACGACGGCGGCGGTTAGGTCTCGTGCTTGGGCCGGGCTACTCGCACCAGCGGTCTCTGCCTGCTTGAGGAGCTGGTAGAGGAGCACCGTGCCAGTGAACGCCAGCGTTGCTGACTTGGGATGGGGCGGGGGCAAGCGGGGGGTGAGGGCCGTCAGAGCGGTGAGAACGGTGCGTGCGTCTGTGGGGCGCTCGTGGGGATCCTTTGCGAGGAGCGCCAGAACAAGCTCTTCGAGAGGTCCTTGGATCTCGGGGCGCAGCATGCGCGGTGGGAGGGGTGCTTCGCCGGTGTGTTGGCGCATCAGGGCGAAGTAGTCACCGGTGAAGGGTGGGTTTCCGGTGAGCATCGCGTACAGCAGGCATCCAAAGGCGTACAGGTCGCAGCGCGCGTCGACGGGTTCCCCTCGCCACTGCTCGGGTGCCATGTACAGCGCTGTTCCGAGCTGCTGGCCCGGGTCGGTCAGGCCGAGGGTGGACTCGGCGGAGCGCGAGATCCCGAAGTCACAGATTTTCACCTGCCCCTGGTGTAGGAACACGTTCGCCGGCTTCAGGTCGCGGTGTACGACTCCCTGATCGTGAGCCGCGGACAGAGCGAACGCTGTCTGAACCCCCAGTCGGACGGCCTCGTCACGGCGTAACCCGTTCGGTGACTCGGCCAGGAGGGAGGCGAGATCGCGGCCGTCGAGGAGTTCCATCACGATGAACAACCGTCCGGCGTCACGCCCGACATCATGGACGACCGTGATGCCGGGATGGCGGAGCCGGGCACCGATCGTTGCTTCCCTGCGGAAGCGGCTCGCCAGCCGTGGATCACCTGCCGCGTCGTTGAGGACTTTGACCGCTACCGCGCGTTGGAGTAGTTCGTCGAAGGCCCGCCACACCTGGCCCATGCCACCCTGCCCGAGCCGCTCGATCAACTTGTAGCGCCCGGCCAGCTGGTTCCCTGCCTCCACAACGCCCCCCAGTAGTCGCGGCCTACCCTTGCCTGCATTGTGCCTTTGAGACGCGAGCAGGGAGCTGATGTTATGCCGCGGACGTCCACAGCGGGCAGGGGCGGTGCACGATATCGACATGCGCGGCCTGGACCCCCGATGGCTGGCCCCGCCGACGTGGCAACGGCCCTCTACTCAGGCACGTGGGCAGAGTCCGGATGCTGGCGTCCGACCTGTCTGCGCAGTGCTGCATGCCGGATGCGCCGCACCCAGGAGGCCAGCGCACCCCGGGCGGGGTGGCGGAGTTCGAGCAGCCGAACGCGGTCGTAGTCCGGGGCGATCCCGTACGGCAGCACACTGCCCAGATCGATCGCGGCACCGACGACGAGGACGGAGTTGATCCGTGCCCGGCGCCGGTAGTCCTCCAGATCCTGAGGTCCCCAGCCGTCCCCGTTGCAGCCGACGGGAGGGAGAGCTGGAGCGCCGGCGTCGCTCACTCCGGCTGCCCAGTGCAGGTAGCCGCCGGCGTTCCCGAAGTAGTGCTTCTCGGCGTAGCTGAACCGGCGTGCTCCCAGCGCGAGCCACGGGCCGTCGGCGTATGGGCTGGGGTCAGGCAGGGAAGCCAAGGCCGTGCGGCCCAGGGTGATCCGGTGGGGCCCGATGGTCACCCGCGGGCGGAAGAGGCGACTGCGCGTGGTGAGGGAGTGCATCAGCACCGAGTCGTGCTCATCGGACCAGGTGACCAGGTACCCGAGTGTGCCCAGCGGCCAGGTCCGCACGGTCAGCTCGGTAGGGGTGAGGACGACCTCTACGTCCTCATCGGTGCCGTAGGTCTGCGCCTCTTGTCGGTGTTCCCAGGCAGGCTCACCGAACAGGCTTTTCACGTAGTCGTGGCGCACCCGAGGTGCCATCCGCCGGTACGCCTTCGACAGCCCGCGGCTCTTGCCGAGACGCGTCCGCCACCACCCCTTCACGAGGTTGAGGAGCGTGTACAGCGCGGTCAGAACGGCGGCCAGAGTCCACACGTTCAGCTTGGTGTCGATCGTGGGCAGGAGGGTCATCCGCGCATCCTGCCCTACCCGGGCCGTGCGCGGTCCTGATCGCTGTTCGTATGCCTTCCTGGGGCTCGGCTGCCGGGCGTTCGCGTTCAACCCGGGGGTGGTCGTCGCCTTGTGTCGGGGGGTGGTGTGGTGGTGGGTGTGGGGGTGTGGCGGGGTGTGTGGGTGGGGTTGGTGCGGTTTTCCCGGGCGCGGGTTGGTGTGGCCGGGGTGGTT
>NZ_JBVILR010000032.1:0-7146 GCF_055580265.1 Streptomyces sp. NPDC032091
TGCAGTCGCGAGGGTCTCCAGGTTTGTCGTCACAAACGAACCAACGAGACCCTCGCTTCATGCGCCCGAAGACTTCGGAATTACTCGTCTAGGCCGTCTCTTCCGGATCTAGGCGCCCGGGCCCCGGGCCGGTGTCAGCAGGTGTTCGGGTGCGCGACGTCCACCACGAGCCGCTCGGGCGAGTGGAGGACCGAGGTGCTCCAGGCGGGCTGGGTGTCGAAGGCGGCGCCGAAGGTCACGTACCCCTCGAAGTCGCCGGTCAGGGCGAGGCCCTTCAGCTTGCTGAGGTTGATCTGCTGGAGCTTGGGGCCCTGGTAGACGTTGTTGCCCGCGTCGTCGTGCCCGGCGGCCGGGTGCAGGCGGATCTCCAGGAAGTACTTGCCGGGCAGCGGCACGGGCTTGCCGGACCCGTCGTAGACCAGCTGGGAGACGGGCGTGACGGTGAACGGGGGCACGGAGCCCTGGAGGTCGATCACGATCCGGTCGTACGTGCAGTGACCGCCCCAGCGGGCGTTGACGACGAGCGGGGTCGTGGAGCGGACGGCGGCCGGTGCGGCCGCCGAGGCCGGTGCGGCGAGCGCCAGCCCTGCGGTCAGCAGGGCACCCGTGGCCAGGGCCACGATCCGGCGGCGGTGCGGGTGGTGACGCATGGCGTCCCCCGATCCTCTGAGACGGGGAATGACTGTCATCCGGTATGACATCCGAGGGGCCCCGACGGTTGCACGGCCCGCTCCCGGCAGCCTCAGAAAGTCAGCAGCGCGCTCAGCTCCGCGTCCAGGTCGTAGTGGCGCTGCTCCTGCCCGCGCGGGACCAGCTCGATCATCCGCCGGCACAGCTCGCGCAGGTCCTTGGCCCGTGCGGAGACCACGCAGCCGTGCGCGCCGTTGCTCAGGGCCAACAGCACGCGCGGCTCGGTGCCCGTCCAGCGCGGCCACACCTGTATGTCGCCCTCCCCGGTGGCACAGGTCTGCCCGTCGATCAGCAGCTCCCGCGAGAACACCCAGCGGGCGATCCGGACCCCGGCGCCCCGGAACTCCACGGCGATCTCGTACGGCCGGTCCGTGCGGTAGACGAAGACGCCCTCCAGGGGGACGGGCTTCGGTGCGGCCTCCAGCCGCAGCGGCAGGACACGGTGTTCGGTGATGGCCATGGCGGCTGCCTCTCGTAGCGGGGTAACAGCGCCCCCCCGCAGCACGCTAGTGCACGTACCGCCCGCCGCCCGTGGGCCGAAGGTCCCGACCCGGGCGGGCCGTGGGACCCCTCTTCCCCGGAAGCGGCGAGGGGCCCGGCGCACCCGCGCCGGGCCCCACCTCACCTCGTCACGCAGCGCCGACGGGTCAGCACTCGATGACGTTGACCGCGAGACCGCCGCGCGCGGTCTCCTTGTACTTGACCTTCATGTCCGCGCCGGTCTCCTTCATGGTCTTGATGACCTTGTCCAGGGAGACCTTGTGGCTGCCGTCGCCCCGCAGGGCCATCCGCGCCGCCGTGACGGCCTTGACCGCCGCCATGCCGTTGCGCTCGATGCACGGGATCTGCACCAGCCCGCCGACCGGGTCGCAGGTCAGGCCGAGGTTGTGCTCCATGCCGATCTCGGCCGCGTTCTCCACCTGCTCCGGGGAGCCGCCCATCACCTCGGCCAGGGCGCCCGCCGCCATCGAGCAGGCGGAGCCGACCTCGCCCTGGCAGCCGACCTCGGCGCCCGAGATCGAGGCGTTCTCCTTGAAGAGCATGCCGATGGCGCCGGCGGCCAGCAGGAAGCGCACCACGCCGTCCTCGTCCGCACCGGGGACGAAGTTCACGTAGTAGTGCAGGACGGCCGGCAGGACGCCCGCGGCGCCGTTGGTGGGGGCGGTCACGACGCGGCCGCCCGCCGCGTTCTCCTCGTTCACCGCCATCGCGTAGATCGTCGTCCACTCGCTGCGGTGCAGCAGCGGGTCGCCCTCGGTGCGCAGCTGGCGCGCCGTGGCGGCGGCCCGCCGCTTGACGCGCAGCCCGCCGGGGAGGATGCCCTCGCGGGACATGCCGCGCGAGACGCAGGACTGCATGACCCGCCAGATCTCCAGGAGGCCCTCGCGGATCTCCTCCTCGGTGCGCCAGGCCTTCTCGTTCTCCATCATCAGGGAGGAGATCGACAGGCCGGTCTCGTTCGCCAGGCGGAGCATCTCGTCGCCCGAGCGGAAGGGGTACTTCAGCACGGTGTCGTCGAGCTTGATCCGGTCCTCGCCGACCGCGTCCTCGTCCACGACGAAGCCGCCGCCGACCGAGTAGTAGGTCTTCTCCAGCAGCGGGGCGCCGGAGGCGTCGTAGGCGAAGAGGGTCATGCCGTTCGCGTGGTAGGGCAGCGAGCGGCGGCGGTGGAGGATCAGCTGGTTCGGCTCGTCGAAGTCGATCTCGTGGACGTTCCCTATCTCCGTCCCGAGCAGCCGCAGCTTCCCGGTGCGGCGGATCCGCTCCACCTCGTCGTCGGCGGTCTCCACGTCCACCGTGCGCGGGGAGTGGCCCTCCAGGCCCAGCAGGACCGCCTTGGGGGTGCCGTGGCCGTGGCCGGTGGCGCCGAGGGAGCCGAAGAGCTCGGCCCGGACGGACGCGGTCTGGGCGAGGACGCCGTCCTTCTTCAGACGGGACACGAACATGCGCGCCGCGCGCATCGGGCCGACCGTGTGGGAGGAGGAGGGGCCGATACCGATGGAGAAGAGATCGAAGACGGAGATGGCCACTGGCGGACTCCCTTGTCGGCTCGTGGGGTGGAGAGAGAGGGCAGGGGTGTGGTGGAGCGGGGTGGTGCGCGGGGGATCTGCGGATTTTGTCCGGCAGACGAGCGTAACGCGTGGAGATGAACGTTTCTGCTCGCGGAAGGGTCCGGGGGACGTGAGTCAGCTCGCGTTCCGGTGCCCGGCGGGGGAGGGCGCCGGGGGAGAAGACAGAAAGGGGCCCGGCCCTGTGCGGAACAAGGCCGGGCCCCTCCTGGCCCGTGACTACAGCGACGGGTAGAGCGGGAACTTCGCGGCGAGCGCGGAGACGCGCGCCTTGAGGTCGTCCGCGTCGAACGCCGGCTTCAGGGCCTGCGCGATGATCTCGGCGACCTCGCGGAAGTCCTCGGCGCCGAAGCCGCGGGTGGCCAGCGCCGGCGTACCGATGCGCAGACCCGAGGTGACCATCGGCGGGCGCGGGTCGTTCGGGATCGCGTTCCGGTTGACCGTGATGCCGATCTCGTGGAGCCGGTCCTCGGCCTGCTGGCCGTCCAGCTCGGAGTTGCGCAGGTCGACCAGGACCAGGTGCACGTCGGTGCCGCCGGAGAGGACGGAGACGCCCACCTCGGTGACGTCCGGCTGGACCAGGCGCTCGGCGATGATCTTCGCGCCCTCCAGGGTGCGCTCCTGGCGCTCCTTGAACTCGGGCGAGGCCGCGACCTTGAAGGAGACGGCCTTGGCCGCGATCACGTGCTCCAGCGGGCCGCCCTGCTGGCCGGGGAAGACCGCGGAGTTGATCTTCTTGGCCAGCTCCTGCGTCGACAGGATGACGCCGCCGCGCGGACCGCCGAGGGTCTTGTGCGTGGTGGTGGTCACGACGTGGGCGTGCGGCACCGGGTTCGGGTGCAGGCCCGCGGCGACCAGGCCCGCGAAGTGGGCCATGTCGACCATCAGGTACGCGCCGACCTCGTCCGCGATCCGGCGGAAGGCGGCGAAGTCCAGCTGGCGCGGGTAGGCGGACCAGCCGGCGACGATCAGCTGCGGCTTGGACTCCTTGGCGAGGCGCTCGACCTCGGCCATGTCCACCTGGCCGGACTCGTCGACGTGGTACGGGACCACGTTGTAGAGCTTGCCGGAGAAGTTGATCTTCATGCCGTGGGTCAGGTGACCGCCGTGGGCCAGGTTCAGGCCCATGATCGTGTCGCCCGGCTTGAGCAGCGCGAACATCGCGGCGGCGTTGGCCTGCGCACCCGAGTGCGGCTGGACGTTCGCGGCCTCGGCGCCGAACAGCGCCTTGATGCGGTCGATCGCGATCTGCTCGACCACGTCGACGTGCTCGCAGCCGCCGTAGTAGCGGCGGCCGGGGTAGCCCTCGGCGTACTTGTTGGTCAGGACCGAGCCCTGGGCCTCCATGACGGCGACCGGAGCGAAGTTCTCCGACGCGATCATTTCCAGGGTGGACTGCTGGCGTACGAGCTCGGCGTCGACGGCGGCGGCGACGTCGGGGTCGAGCTCGTGGAGGGGGGTGTTCAGAACGGACATCAGGATCCCCTGGGGTGTCAGTTGCCGGAGGTGAGGGCGGTGTACTCGTCGAAGGAGAGCGCGTCCTTGGGCTCCTCCGACAGCTTCACCTTGAACAGCCAGCCACCCTCGAACGGGGCGGAGTTCACCAGCGCCGGGTCGTCCACGACGTCCTGGTTGAACTCGACGATCTCACCGGAGACGGGGGAGTACAGGTCGCTGACCGACTTGGTCGACTCCAGCTCGCCACAGGTCTCGCCCTCGGTGACCGTGTCGCCGACCTCGGGGAGCTGGGCGTAGACGACGTCACCGAGTGCGTCGGCGGCGAAGGCCGTGATGCCGACCGTCGCGACGCCGTCGACGGCGTCCGACAGCCACTCGTGCTCCTTGGTGTAACGCAGCTGCTGGGGGTTGCTCATGACCTGATTCTCCTGGATGCGGTGCGGTGGATACGAACGGTGGTCTTGCGTGCCGGCGGCGGACCGGCGGCGGGTCCCGGGGACCCGGGGGTCACTTCTGCCGCTTGTAGAACGGCAGGGCCACGACCTCGTACGGCTCATGCGTACCGCGAATGTCCACGCCGACGCCGGAGGTGCCGGGCGCGGCGTGCTCCGCGTCGACGTACGCCATCGCGATCGGCTTGCCCAGCGTCGGGGACGGGGCGCCGGAGGTGACCTCGCCGATCACCTTGCCGTCGGCGACCACGGGGAATCCGGCGCGCGGAACGCGGCGGCCCTCGGCGACCAGGCCGACCAGCTTGCGCGGGGCCTGCGTGGCGGCGCGCTCGGCGGCGGCCTCCAGGGCGGCGCGGCCGACGAAGTCGCCCTCCTTCTCGAACTTCACGACCCGGCCCAGCCCGGCGTCGAAGGGCGTGAGGGAGGTGGTGAGCTCGTGCCCGTACAGCGGCATGCCCGCCTCCAGGCGCAGGGTGTCGCGGCAGGACAGGCCGGCCGGGACCAGGCCGACGCCCTCGCCCGCCTTGGTCAGCGCCTGCCACAGCTCCACGGCGTGCTCGGGGGAGACGAACAGCTCGAAGCCGTCCTCGCCCGTGTAGCCGGTGCGGGCGATCAGCGCGGGCACGCCCGCGACGGTGCCCGGCAGGCCGGCGTAGTACTTCAGGCCGTCCAGGTCGGCGTCGGTCAGCGAGGCGAGGATGCCGGGGGACTCGGGGCCCTGGACGGCGATCAGCGCGTACGCGTCGCGGTCGTCGCGGACCTCGGTGTCGAAGCCGGCGGCGCGCTCGGTCAGCGCGTCGAGCACGACCTGGGCGTTGGAGGCGTTGGCGACGACCATGTACTCGGTCTCGCCGAGGCGGTAGACGATCAGGTCGTCGAGGATCCCGCCGTCCTCCTGGCAGATGTGCGTGTAGCGGGCGCGGCCGACGCCGACGGTGGAGATGTTGCCGACCAGGGCGTAGTCCAGGGCCTTGACGGCCTCCGGGCCGGTCAGGGTGATCTCGCCCATGTGGGAGAGGTCGAACAGGCCGGCCTTGGTCCGCACGGCGTTGTGCTCGTCGCGCTCACTGGCGTAGCGCAGCGGCATGTCCCAGCCCGCGAAGTCGGTCATGGTCGCACCGAGCGAACGGTGCAGCGCGTCGAGCGCGGTCAGGCGGGGGGCAGTGCTCATGGGTGTGGCTCCCGGGTCCCAGGGCATGACATGACGAGGACGATCCTCCCCATCTGTCATCGGAACCTGAGAGGTTCGCCGAGAGTTCCCACGGGGGAACGCCGACTTGCACCTTGGGTGGAGCTGCGGACAGCTCGCTTTTCAGATCTGCCTCATCCACGCGGTACGGGGCCTGAGAGATTCAAGGGAGGTACTTGCTCCTTCGGCGCCCGGGCACGGCCTCGCGGCCAGCCGGGACTCTCCCGCGCGGATTCAAGCGGCCGGTATGCAGTTGGTGTCCAGATGGCGCACATCATTGCACGGGTCGGGCGGAAGCGGGCAGTGGGGCCCGGCGGAACCTGCGCGGCGGCCGCGCCGCCCGGACCCCCCGGGGTCCCGGCTCCTGGACGGCGGGCCCGGAACCGACCCACCCGGATTACCGTCTCTTTACATTCAGCGGGCATGGGGCCCTCGCGGCCCGACTCGGGGGGAGACGATCACGATGCGCGGATTCGGAGTGGTGACCAGCACGGGGGCGGTGGACGAGGTCCGGGCGCGACCCCTGCCGGTGGCCCCCGGCACGGTCCGCGACCTGCGCGGATCGCTCACCAGGGGCCCGCGGCGGCTGAACTTCCCGGCCGGGGACATCGTCGTCGTGTCCGGCCTGCCGGGCGGCGGCAAGTCCACCCTCATCAAGCGGGCGGCCCCCGGGGGCGGCATCGACTCCCAGGACGTCCGCGAGCGCTGGGAACGGCGGATGCCGGCCGCGCTGCCGTACGCGGTGTACCGGCCGCTGGTCCGGGCGTCCCACTACTGGACCCTGTGGCGCGAGCTGCGCTCCGGGGCGTCTGTGGTGGTCCACGACTGCGGCACCCAGACCTGGGTCCGGGCCCTCCTGGCGGCCGAGGCCCGGCGCCGGGGGCGGCGCCTGCACCTCCTCCTGCTGGACGCCTCCCCGGAGGAGGCCCTCGCGGGCCAGGCCGCCCGAGGCCGGGGCGTCTCCCGTTACGCCTTCGCCCGCCACCGCGCGGCGGTGACCCGTCTCCTCGCGGCGGCCGCCGCGGGCCACTCCCCCCGCGGCTGCGCCTCCACCACCCTCCTGGACCGCCCGGCGGCGGCGACCCTGACGGAAATAGCCTTCATGTCCTGATCCCCTACCCGCCCTTCCACCGTTCCCAGGGGCTCCGCCCCTGACCCCATACCGGACGCTCCGCGCCCGGAGCGCTCGATCGCCGCGCGGGGGTGGGGGGACCCAAGGGGAATCCAACACCAGCGGGGGGTTAGGGGGGGGACCCCACAGAGAAAGGAAAAAGAGGGGAGGGGGCGA
>NZ_JBVILR010000032.1:7156-89119 GCF_055580265.1 Streptomyces sp. NPDC032091
TTCCCATTGTCTCCTCCCCTGACCCCCCCCCCAACTCTCCTCACCCGGAGCGCTAGCTCCCCTCCCGGGCTGGATTGCCCGCAGGGCAATTCCAGCCCGCGCGGGGTCTGGGGGCGGAGCCCCCAGGGAACGGCGAAAGGGCGGGGCGGGGACACGGCTCCGCGCAGCGGGACCCCGCAGCCCCCGGCCCGCCGCCGCAGCCACCCGGTAGCCTCGGGGCGACATCAGCGGGACGGACACACAAAGGCAGGGGCACATGCACGGCAACGGCTGGCCGGCGAACGAGTTGGAGCAGGTACTCGGAGCGGCCCTCGGGCAGCCGGACGCCGGCCCCCGCATCCTGGAGGCCCTCGCCCGCGGCCACGTCTGGGTCCCGCTCCCGCAGGGCGGCGGCCCCGACAGCACGTCCCTCGACCTCCCCACCATGCTCATCGCCGGCGAGGCGTACGTCCCCGTCTACAGCTCCGAGGCCCAGTTCCGCTTCGCCGCCGGCCCCGCCATGGACTTCGTCATAGCCCCCGCCGTCGAGTTCGCCCGCGGCCTGCCCCCGCAGCTCGGCATCGCCGTCAACCCCGAGGGCGCCGTCGGCGTCCCGCTGCCCCCCGCCGCCGTCGCACAGCTCTGCCGCGCCGGCCGGACCGAGCTCGACGGCCCCGCCACCGGCGCCCGTGTCCGCCTCTTCGAGCCCGACTGGCAGGACGACCCCGTCGACTTCCTGGCCGCCGCCGCCGACGAGTTCCGCGCCACCGGCGTCGTCTCCGCGGCGCACCGCTGCCTGGCCAGCGTCGAGGGCAAGGACCCCGAGCTCTACATCGGCGTCCAGCTGGTGGGATGGGACGCCGGATCCCGGACCGCCCCGCTGGAGGCGCTCGGCCGCGCCCTGGCACGCGTACCGGCGCCCTGGCCGGTGCAGTTGATCCTGCTGGAGGCCGCCGAGGACCCGGTCACGGACTGGATTCGTGAGCGCGTGCGCCCCTTCTACCTGCCGTAGCGACGCTTAAGCTGTTCGGGACGTGGAGACGACGGGCGGACGAAGACGAAGAGGGGTACCCGGGTGAGTGCGTCAGGCACGGCCGCGGCCGGGCAGGTCGAGCACATGCTGCGCCAGGTGACTCCCGGGCGCTATGAGAGCTACGAGTCATTCCTGCACGCCCTCGCCGAGGGCCGGCTGTGGATGCTCCTCTGGCAGGGGCAGCCGGGCTCACCGGACGCCCAGTACGGCGGCATGGAGGTCGAGGGCCTCGGCTACGCGCCCTGCGTGACCTCGCCGCAGGAGCTGGCCGCCAGCGGCTGGAACCGCGGCTACGAGGTGGTCACCGGCCGGGACATCGCCCGCGCCCTCTACCCCGACCGCTGGGGCCTGTGGGTCAACCCGCACGCCCAGGGCGGCGGCCTCGGCATCCCCTGGGCGGACCTGCGCCGGGTGGCGACCGGCCTGGACCGGATGCCGGCCGGACCGCTGCGGCTGTCCGAGCCCGCCCTGGAGCTCCCGCAGTTCTACGGACTGCTGACCCGGCACGCCCACCGCACCCCCGCCGTCCGCTCGCTGCGCCGCGCCTGGGTGCAGCCCGCGCTGGGGTCGGCGTACCTCGCCGTCGGGCTCGACCTGTACGACGCCTCCGCGCCCGCGCTGGAGTCCGTGCGGGAGATGATGCGCCAGTCGGTCGGAGCGGTGCCCGAGGGCGTCCCGGTGTGCACCGTCGCGCTGGCGGACGAGCACGATCCGGTGGCCATGTGGCTGCGCGCGCAGACCCGGCCGTTCTACGACCGCGAGGGGCAGGCGGCCGCCTACTGAGCCGTCGCCCCGGGCCTCCGGGGCGAACACCGAGTCCGTTACAGGGACATTTCCGGGTTTGCCCGCACTGTGAGACGGGCCGTCCGGAGCGACTTCCGGCCGTCGGGAACCATCGTTCCCGGCGGCCTTCCGCTTGTCCGGATTTCACCCCGAATGGTCAACCAATTGGCGTGCTCCTCCACGGAGTTGGGTGCCATGTCCCGTTTGGATACCGAACGGACGGTGTTGCTCCGCTGAGCCGCGAGCGGAGTCCGGATAACGGGAACTCAAGCCTCAGATCACGGTTGCGCATCCTTTCATCTGCGGGTCTGGCGGCTGGTCGAGCGCCCGATGAAGACTCCCCACCCAAGAGCCGGTCAGTCCTCCCGGACCCGGCTCGGCACGTGCACTGCGCCTGTCGCTCCGCACAGCACTTCCCGCACCTCCGCACGCCCGCAGTCCCCGCATCTCCCCCGCGTCACCCTGCACTTCTCGCACCTCTGCACCTCCCGCAGTTCTCGCAGTACTCACGCACCTCCCGACGCATCTCGTCCGCGTTCCCGTGTCCCGAGCACTCCGAGCGCCACTCCGCACCAACGCCGCCACAGCGGCGGGCATGGGCCGACCACCCGTCGGCCGAGAGGGGTCCCCACCACGATGACGGCACCACTGCACGACACGAGCGCGGAAACGCCCGCTCCCGTGTCCGTAGCCGACGTCCCTGCCAAGGCCATCGAAGGCCGCTCGCCCGGACGCATCGCCTGGATGCGGCTCAAGCGCGACAAGGTCGCGCTGACCGGCGGACTGGTCGTGATCTTCCTGATCCTGGTGGCGGTCTTCGCGCCGCTGATCGTGAAGCTCCTGGGCCACGACCCCAACGAGTTCCACGAGGACCTGATCGACCCCGACCTGGGCACGCCGCTGGGCTCCCTCGGCGGGATCAGCGCCGACCACCTGCTGGGCGTCGAGCCGACCAACGGCCGCGACGTCTTCAGCCGGATCGTCTACGGCGCCCGCATCTCCCTGATCGTCGCCTTCCTGGCCGCCTTCGTCTCGGTGGTCCTCGGCAGCTTCCTGGGCGCCCTGGCCGGCTTCATCGGCGGTTGGGTCGACGGCGTCATCAGCCGCATCATGGACCTGCTGCTGGCCTTCCCGCAGCTGCTGTTCACCATCGCGCTCGTCTCCGTCGTCCCCAACTCCGTCTGGGGGTTCGAGGGTTCGGGTGTCCGGATGGGCGTGCTCATCCTCGTCATCGGCTTCTTCGGCTGGCCGTACATCGGACGCATCGTCCGCGGCCAGACGATCTCCCTGCGGGAACGCGAGTACGTCGAGGCGGCGCGCAGCCTCGGGGCCGGCCGCGGCTACATCCTCGTCAAGGAACTGCTGCCGAACCTGGTCGCGCCGATCCTCGTCTACACCACGCTGATCATCCCGACCAACATCCTGACGGAAGCGGCCCTCAGCTTCCTGGGCGCCGGCGTCAAGCCCCCCACCTCTTCCTGGGGAAAGATGCTCTCCGACGCCGTCCCCATCTACCAGGACGACCCCACGTACATGGTGGTCCCCGGTATGACGATCTTCATCACCGTCCTGGCGTTCAACCTCTTCGGGGACGGGCTGCGTGACGCACTCGACCCCAAGGGCAGCTGAACCGCTTCTTCGATTCACCCACCTATGGAGGTTGGACAACCGTGATCCGCAGAAAGCAGGCCCTCGCGATCGCAGCCGTGATCGCCGCCCTGTCGATGACCGCCGCGTGCGGTGGCAACGGGGACACCAAGGACGACACCAAGGCCGACGCCGACAGCGGCAAGGGCTACAGCGGTGCCGCCGAGGGCGTGATCAACGCCTCCGACGCCAAGGGCGGCGAGCTCAAGCTCTGGTCCCCGCAGGACGTCGACTACCTCGACCCGCAGCGCGCCTACTACGGCTTCGTCTGGGACCTCCAGCGCCTGTACGTCCGCAGCCTGCTCGCCTACGACGCGAAGCCCGGCAAGGACGGCACCAAGGCCGTTCCCGACCTCGCCGAAGCCCTGCCGGTCGTCACCAACGACGGCAAGACGTACACCCTGAAGCTCAAGGACGGGGTCAAGTTCGAGGACGGCACGCCGATCACCTCGAAGGACGTCAAGTACGGCATCGAGCGCGTCTTCGCGCAGGACGTGCTGTCCGGCGGCCCGACCTACCTGATCGACGTCCTCGACCAGGGCCAGAAGTACCCCGGCCCGTACAAGGACACCGACCCGGACAAGATGGGTCTGAAGTCCGTCCAGACGCCGGACGACAAGACGATCGTCTTCAACCTGGCGAGCGCCAACGCCGACTTCAGCTACCTGCTGGCCATGCCGACCTCCTCGCCCGTCCAGGCGGCCAAGGACACGGGCGCCACGTACACCAACAAGCCGCTGTCGACCGGTCCTTACAAGGTGGAGAGCTTCACCGCCGGCAAGGGCGCGACCTTCGTCCGCAACGAGAACTGGGACCCGAAGACGGACACGCTCCGCAAGGGCCTGCCGGACAAGGTCTCCTTCACGGTGACCACCAACCCGGACGACATGGACCAGCGCCTGCTCTCCGGCGACATAGACCTCGCCATCGACGGCACGGGTGTGCAGCAGGCCGCCAAGAACAAGATCCTCAAGGACGCGAACCTCAAGAAGAACGCGGACAACCCCTTCACGGGCTACATCCGCTACTTCGCCTTCCCGACCACGGTCGCGCCGTTCGACAACATCGAGTGCCGCAAGGCCGTCATCTACGCGGCCGACCCGAAGTCCCTGCAGACCGCCCGCGGCGGCCCGACCAGCGGTGACCTCGGCGCGAACATGCTGCCGCCCGGCGTCCCCGGCTCCGACAAGAGCTACGACCCGTTCGGTCTGACGAAGGGCAAGCCGCAGGAGGCCAAGGCCAAGGAGGCCCTGAAGGCCTGCGGCAAGGAGGGCGGCTTCGAGACCACCATCGCGGTGCGCAACAACAAGGCGCCCGAGGTGAAGACGGCCGAGTCCCTCCAGGCCTCGCTCGCCAAGGTCGGCATCAAGGCCACCATCGACCAGTACGACGGCAAGCTCAACTCCTCCGTGATCGGTTCGCCCGAGAACGTGAAGAAGAAGGGCTACGGCATCATCGTCATGGGCTGGGGCGCCGACTACAACTCCGGCTCGGGCTTCCTCCAGCCGCTGGTCGACGGCTCGTTCATCCTGCCGAACGGCAACAACAACTACACGATGATCAACGACCCGGAGATCAACGGCCTCTTCAAGACGGCCGCCACCAAGTCTCCGGAAGAGGCCGCCCCCTTCTACACGCAGATCAACCAGAAGGTCATGGAGAAGGCCCTCTACCTGCCGATCAACTTCGACAAGGCGCTCGTCTACCACAACCCGCGCCTGACGAACGTCTACTTCAACGAGTCCTTCGGCAAGATCGACCTCGCCACCGTGGGCATCAAGCAGTAACCCTTTCACGCACATGCGCTAGTCCGAAGGGCAGGTGAAGGCCGCAGGCGGTGGCCGCCGCCCCCACGAGGGGCGGCGGTCACCCGCGCCGGGCGGCCGACTGCAGTGCTCGTCTACCTCATACGGCGGCTGTTCAACGTCGCCGCCACGCTGCTGGTGGTCTCCGTGGTCACCTTCGGCATCTTCTTCGCGGTCCCGAAGCTGACCGGCAGCGATCCCGCGCTCATGTACGCCGGACGCGAGACCAACGAGACCGCCCTGGCGGGCATCCGCGTGAAGATGGGCTTCGACAAGCCGATCTCCGAGCAGTACCTGCTCTTCGTCAAGGGAATCTTCGCCGGCCGCGACTACGACGGCGGCGCGGGCGTCACGCACTGCGCCGCCCCGTGCTTCGGCTACTCCTTCAAGACCGAGGCGCCCGTCTGGGACACGATGATGGACCGCATCCCGGTCACCCTCTCGCTCGCCCTCGGCGCGGCGGTCATCTGGGTGATCGCGGGCGTGGCCACCGGCGTCGTCTCGGCACTCAAACGCAGGACCGCCATCGACCGCACGGTGATGGTCGGCGCCCTCGCCGGCGTCTCCCTGCCGATCTTCTTCACCGGCATGGTCGCCCCCGCGATCTTCGTCTACAGCCTCGGCTGGCTGAAGGTCTCCAACTACAAACCCCTGACCGAGGATCCGCTGGCCTGGCTCAACAGCCTGATCCTGCCCTGGGTCACCCTCGCCTTCCTCTTCGCCGCCACCTACGCCCGCATCACCCGGGCGACCATGCTCGAAGTCCTCGGCGAGGACTACATCCGCACCGCCCGCGCCAAGGGCCTCAAGGAGGGCGTGGTCATCCGCAAGCACGCCCTGCGCTCCACCCTCACGCCGATCGTCACCATGTTCGGCCTGGACCTCGGCGGCCTCCTCGGCGGCGCGGTGCTCACCGAGACCACGTTCAACTTCCAGGGCCTGGGGACGGCGGCCGTGGCCGCCATCAGCCAGGGCGACCTGCCCGTGATCATGGGCGTCACCCTGCTCGCCGCACTGTTCGTGGTGCTGGCCAACCTGATCGTGGACCTGCTGTACGCCGTCATCGACCCGCGCGTGAGGCTGACGTGACCGAGAACCAGAACAACGGCGCGCCCGCCTTCGTGCCCGAGCAGGGGAGCCCGCGCGACGGCGCCCCCTTCCTGTCCGTGCGCGACCTGAAGGTGCACTTCCCCACCGACGACGGCCTCGTGAAGTCCGTCGACGGCCTCTCCTTCGACCTCGAACGCGGCAAGACCCTCGGCATCGTGGGCGAGTCCGGCTCCGGCAAGTCCGTCACCTCGCTGGCCATCATGGGCCTGCACCGCACCGGCAACGCCCGCAGCCGCCCGCACATCTCCGGCGAGGTCGTCCTCGACGGCGAGGAGCTCGTCAGCGCCGACGCCGACCACGTCCGCCGGCTGCGCGGCCGCAAGATGGCGATGGTCTTCCAGGACCCGCTGTCCGCGATGCACCCGTACTACACGGTGGGCAAGCAGATCGTCGAGGCGTACCGGACCCACCACGACGTCGACAAGAAGACGGCCCGCACCCGGGCCGTGGAGATGCTCGACCGTGTCGGCATCCCCGAGCCCCACCAGCGCGTGGACGCCTACCCGCACGAGTTCTCCGGCGGCATGCGCCAGCGCGCGATGATCGCGATGGCCCTGGTCAACAACCCCGAACTGCTCATCGCGGACGAGCCGACCACCGCTCTCGACGTCACCGTCCAGGCGCAGATCCTCGACCTGATCCGCGACCTCCAGAAGGAGTTCGGCTCCGCGGTCATCATGATCACGCACGACCTCGGCGTGGTCGCCGAGATGGCCGACGACCTCCTCGTGATGTACGGCGGCCGCTGCGTGGAGCGGGGCTCCGCCGAGAAGGTCTTCTACGAGCCCCGGCACCCGTACACCTGGGGCCTGCTCGGCTCCATGCCGCGCATCGACCGCGACCAGACCGACCGGCTCATCCCGGTCAAGGGCTCGCCGCCCAGCCTCATCAACATCCCGAGCGGCTGCGCCTTCAACCCCCGGTGCCCCTACGCCGACGTGCCCAAGGGCGGCATCACCCGCACCCAGCGCCCCGAGCTGACCGAGGACGGCAGCCGGCACTGGTCCGCCTGCCACATGTCGCAGGAGGAGCGGACCCGGATCTGGACCGAAGAGATTGCGCCGAAGCTGTGACCGACATGAACAAGGACTCCGCCGAGGCCCCCGAGGCGGAAACGCTCCTGAAGGTGACCGGGCTGGTCAAGCACTTCCCCATCAACAAGGGGCTGCTGCGCCGCCAGGCCGGGGCCGTCAAGGCCGTCGACGGGATCGACTTCGAGGTCCGGCGCGGTGAGACCCTCGGCGTCGTCGGCGAGTCCGGCTGCGGCAAGTCGACGATGGGCCGCCTCATCACCCGCCTGCTGGAGCCCAGCTCGGGCCGCATCGAGTTCGAGGGCCGGGACATCACCCACCTCGGCGTCTCCCAGATGCGTCCGCTGCGCCGCGACGTGCAGATGATCTTCCAGGACCCCTACGGCTCCCTGAACCCGCGCCACACGGTCGGCGCGATCGTCTCGGCCCCCTTCAACCTCCAGGGCGTCACCCCGGAGGGCGGGGTCAAGGCGGAGGTCCAGCGCCTGCTGTCCCTGGTCGGCCTGAACCCGGAGCACTACAACCGCTACCCGCACGAGTTCTCGGGCGGTCAGCGCCAGCGCATCGGCATCGCCCGCGCCCTGGCCCTCAAGCCCAAGCTCGTCGTCGCGGACGAGCCGGTCTCCGCGCTGGACGTGTCGATCCAGGCCCAGGTGGTCAACCTGCTGGACGACCTCCAGCAGGAGCTCGGCCTCACGTACGTGATCATCGCGCACGACCTGTCGGTCATCCGGCACGTCTCGGACCGCATCGCGGTGATGTACCTCGGCAAGATCGTGGAGCTGGCCGACCGCAAGTCGCTGTACGAGTCCCCGATGCACCCGTACACGAACGCCCTGCTCTCCGCCGTCCCGGTCCCGGACCCGCGGCGGCGCGGTGCCAAGAGCGGCCGCATCCTGCTCAAGGGCGACGTACCCTCGCCGATCTCCCCGCCGGCCGGCTGCCGCTTCCACACCCGGTGCTGGAAGGCCACGGAGATCTGCAAGACCCAGGACCCGCCCCTGGTCGCCCTGAAGCCGGGCCACCAGACGGCCTGCCACCACCCCGAGAACGCCCCGGCCCACACCCCGTCCGCCCCCACCCCCGCGGACGCCTGACCCTCCCACCCCCGGCGCCTCCAGCTCCACGGCGCCTCCAGCCCCACCGGCACCCCCAGCCCCGCCGGCGTTTGAGGCGGACCTTCCAGCCCCACCGGCGTTCGAGGTGGAAACGGTGAAAGGGCGGGGCGGGGAGACGGCTCCGCGCAGCGGAACCCGACCCCGCCCCGCCCGCCGGCGGAGCCCCTGGCCCGACGGCCCCGCCCGCCGGGCGACAATGAGACGTGCTCCACGATCTCTTCCCGCCCGGCGTCCAGCACGCCCTGGACCTCGCCGGCATCTTCGTCTTCGCCCTGGCCGGCGCCCTCCTCGCGGTCCGCAAGAACTTCGACGTCTTCGGGATCGCCGTACTCGCCCTCGTCACCGCCCTCGGCGGCGGCCTCTTCCGCGACCTCTGCATCGGCGCCGTCCCGCCCGCGGCCTTCAGCCAGCTCAGCTTCTTCGTGACACCGCTGCTCGCCGCCGCGCTGGTCTTCTTCCTCCACCCCGAGGTGCAGCGCATCAACCGCGCCATCAACGTCTGCGACGCCGCCGGCCTCGGACTGTTCTGCGTGTCGGGCACCACCAAGGCCTACGAGTACGGCCTCGGCCTGACCTCCTCCGCCGCCCTGGGCGTGGCGACCGCCGTCGGCGGCGGCGTCCTGCGCGACGTCCTCGCCAACGAGGTCCCCTCGCTGCTGCGCGACCGCGAGATGTACGCCGTCCCCGCCGTCGTCGGCGCCTCGATGGTGGCCCTCTTCATCAGCTTCCACGTCCTGAACGCCCTGACGACCGCCCTCGCGATCGTCACCACGTTCGTCCTGCGCATCCTCGCCATGGAGCACCACTGGCGCGCCCCGCTGGCCTGGAACCGCCGCTCCTCGGTGGCCGAAGAACCCTAGGTCCTTCACGCCCCAAACAAAAGCTACCGCTTAGTAGCTTGCGCGTGTACCGTCGTCGTCATGTCACACGCAGCGGCCAAGGCATCCATCGGCGACAGCGAATTCGACCGCGACACCACCATCACGCCCCGCGCGGGCGAGCCCGGGGTGTACGACGCGGAGCTCTCCGCCGGCTGGACGATCATCACCGCCGTCAACGGCGGTTACCTGCTGGCCCTGGTCGGCCGGGCCCTGTCGGCGGCCCTGCCGCACCCGGACCCCTTCACCGTCTCGGCCCACTACCTGACCTCCTCCGTGCCCGGCCCCGCCGTGATCCGCACCGAGGTTGTCAGGGTCGGCCGCACCCTCTCCACCGGCCAGGCCTCGCTGTTCCAGTTCGACGAGGACGGCGCCGAGGTCGAGCGCATCCGCGTGCTCGCCTCGTACGGGGACCTCGCGGCGCTTCCCGACAGCGTGCACACCGTGGCCGAGCCGCCCGCCATGCCGGCCTACGAGGACTGCCTCGGCGCCGAGGCGGGCCCCGCCCCCATCCCCGGCAGCAACGCCATCGTGGACCGCCTCCGGCTGCGGCTGGACCCGGCGACGGCGGGCTGGGCGGTCGGGGCGCCCTCGGGCAAGGGCGAGATGCGGGCCTGGTTCGAGCTGGCCGACGGCCGCGACGCCGACCCCCTGTCCCTGCTCCTCGCGGTGGACGCCCTGCCCCCGACCGCCTTCGACCTCGGCCTCCTGGGCTGGGCCCCCACGGTCGAACTCACCACCCACATCCGCCACCGCCCGGCCCCGGGCCCCCTCCGCGTGGGCATCGTCACCCGCAACCTCGCGGGCGGCTTCCTGGAGGAGGACGCGGAGGTCTGGGACTCGGCGAACCGCCTGGTCGCCCAGTCCCGCCAGCTGGCACGAGCCCCCCGCTAGGGGGTGTCCGCAAAGTCCCGCCTGCCCCGCGACGCCCGGCACGCACTCTCGCCGCACCGGGCGCACGACCGAGTACGTCCAGTACGAGGTCTCGCGCCCGGCGCACCGAGAGCACGCACCGGACGCCGCGGGGCCCGCCCTGCGGGCGGACGACGCTACTTTGCGGACACCCCCTAGAGGCATTGCGGGGCCCCGGCGACCCCGCCCCGCCGGGCCCGCCCGCCGCCGTGCTGGTCGGACCAAGGCGACCCGGGCGGGGGGCGGGGGGCCCGGTGGCTCGTAGAATCAAAAAATCATGGCCTACCTCGACCACGCCGCGACCACGCCGATGCTCCCGGAAGCCGCCGCGGCGATGACCGCGCAGTTCGCCGCCACCGGTAACGCCTCCTCCCTGCACGCCGCCGGCCGCCGCGCCCGCCGCACCGTCGAGGAGGCCCGCGAGGCCCTCGCCGAAGCGCTCGGCGCCCGCCCCAGCGAGGTGGTCTTCACCGCCGGCGGCACCGAGGCCGACAACCTCGCCGTCAAGGGCCTCTACTGGGCCCGCCGCGACGCCGACCCGGCCCGTACCCGCATCCTCGCCAGCCCCGTCGAACACCACGCCGTCCTCGACGCCGTCCACTGGCTCGCCGAGCACGAAGGGGCCGAGGTCGAGTACCTCCCCGTCGACCACCACGGCCGCGTCCGCCCCGAGGCCTTCCGCGAGGCCGTCGAGCGGGGCCCCGACGACATCGCCCTGGCCACCGTCATGTGGGCCAACAACGAGATCGGCACCGTCATGCCGGTCCACGAGCTGGCCGCCGTCGCCCGGGAACACGGCCTCCCGCTCCACTCGGACGCCGTCCAGGCCGTCGGGCAGCTCGACGTCCGCTTCGGGGACAGCGGCCTCGCCGCGATGACCGTGAGCGGCCACAAGATCGGCGGCCCCTACGGCATCGGCGCCCTGCTCCTCGGCCGCGACCAGACCCCCGTCCCCGTCCTGCACGGCGGCGGCCAGGAACGGCACGTCCGCTCCGGAACCCTCGACGTGCCCGCCATCGCCGCCTTCGCGGTGGCGGCCGTACTCGCCGCCGAGCGGCGCGAGCGGTTCGCCGCCGAGGTCGGCGCGCTGCGCGACGAACTGATCGGCGCCGTCCTGGCGGCCGTCCCCGACGCCGTCCTCGGCGGCGACCCCGAGGACCGGCTCCCGGCCAACGCCCACTTCAGCTTCCCCGGCTGCGAGGGCGACTCCCTGCTGCTGCTCCTGGACGCTCAGGGCATCGAGTGCTCGACCGGCTCCGCCTGCACCGCGGGCGTCGCCCAGCCCAGCCACGTCCTGCTCGCCACCGGCACCGACCCCCGGCTGGCCCGCGGCACCCTCCGCTTCTCCCTCGGCCACACCTCCACCAAGGAGGACGTCGCGGCCGTGGCGGCGGCCATCGGCCCGGCCGTGGCCCGCGCCCGCACGGCCGGCCTGAGCTAGCCGCCGGCCGCTTTCGCGGGAGCGGGCCGGGCGAGTTCCTCCCGGACCATCCGCAGGTAGCGGTCCCAGTCCCAGTGCGGTCCCGGGTCGGTGTGGTCGGCGCCCGGGACCTCGGAGTGCCCCAGGAGGTGCGTGCGGTCCGCCGGTATGTGATACCTCCGGCAGACGTCCGCCGCGAGCCGCGCCGACGCCGCGTACATCGCGTCCGTGAAGTCCTGCGGCCGGTCGACGAAGCCCTCGTGCTCGATGCCGACGCTGCGCTCGTTCATGGACCGGCTCCCGGAGTGGAAGGCGACGTCCAGCTCGCGCACCATCTGCTCCACGTGCCCGTCCTGGCGGACGATGTAGTGCGCCGACGCCTTGTGGAACGGGTTCTGGAACGCTTCCACCGACGAAGCGAAGTCCCCCTGTGTGACATGCACGACGATCCGGTCCACCCGGTAGTCGTCGGGCCGGTCCGCCATCCGCCAGTTCGCCGGCGAGGCCGCCGTCCAGCCCACCCCCGGGAAGTCCACCTCCCCCTCCTTGCGCGGCTTGCCCACCCCCGGCAGCAGCCACCAGGCCCGCCTGATCCCGTCCTGCGCCGCCAGCGCCCCGGCCGCGAGCACCCCGAGCCCGCCGAACAGCACCGCCCGCCGGGTCCGGCGCCCGCCCTTCCCCTTCTCCGTCATGTGATCCACCCCCCACCTCCGACAACGCGCTGTGACCGCGCGCGGTTCCCCGTACCCTGGAAGGCGCTATGACTGAGAACCTGCCGCGCACCGCCCGTCCCCTCCGCGTCCTGGCCGCCATGTCCGGCGGCGTGGACTCCGCCGTCGCCGCCGCGCGCGCGGTCGAGGCCGGGCACGACGTCACGGGCGTCCACCTGGCGCTCTCCGCGAACCCGCAGTCCTTCCGGACCGGAGCCCGCGGCTGCTGCACCATCGAGGACTCCCGCGACGCCCGCCGCGCCGCCGACGTCATCGGCATCCCCTTCTACTGCTGGGACCTCGCCGAGCGCTTCCGCGAGGACGTCGTCGAGGACTTCGTCGCCGAGTACGAGGCCGGGCGCACCCCGAACCCCTGCCTGCGCTGCAACGAGAAGATCAAGTTCGCGGCGCTCCTCGACAAGGCCCTCGCCCTCGGCTTCGACGCCGTCTGCACGGGCCACTACGCGACCATCGTGGAGAAGGAGGACGGCACGCGCGAGATGCACCGCGCCTCCGACATGGCCAAGGACCAGTCCTACGTCCTCGGCGTCCTCGACGAGAAGCAGCTGGCCCACGCCCTCTTCCCGCTCGGCGACACGGTCACCACCAAGGACGAGATCCGCGCCGAGGCCGAGCGCCGCGGCCTGGCCGTGGCGAAGAAGCCCGACAGCCACGACATCTGCTTCATCGCCGACGGCGACACCCAGGGCTTCCTCGCCCAGCGCCTCGGCAAGGCCGAGGGCGACATCGTCGACGAGGCGACCGGCGAGAAGGTCGGCACCCACGACGGGGCGTACGGCTTCACCATCGGCCAGCGCAAGGGCCTGCGCATCGGCCACCCCGCCCCCGACGGCAAGCCCCGCTACGTCCTCGACATCTCGCCGGTGAACAACACCGTCACCGTCGGCCCCGCCGAGGCCCTCGACGTCACCGCCCTCACCGCGATCCGCCCCCGCTGGTGCGGCTCCACCGCCGCGGCCGCGGGCACCTACACCGCCCAGCTGCGCGCCCACGGCGGCGAGACGGAGGTCTTCGCCGAGGTCGTGGACGGCGAGCTGCGCGTCCGCTTCACCGAGCCGGTCCGCGGCGTGGCCCCCGGCCAGGCGATCGTGCTCTACGACGGCACCCGCGTGGTCGGCTCGGCCACCATCGCCACCACCACCCGGGCCACGGCCGCCGCCGTCTGACCCGGCGGCCGCCAGGGGGCCCGTAGGCCCCCCCGGCGGGCTCAGGCCACCGTCAGGACGATCTTGCCGGTGGTCCGGCCCAGCTCGCCGATCTCGTGCGCCTTCCCGGCCTGCTCCAGCGGCAGCACCGTCTCCACCAGCGGCTTCAGCGCGCCGCTGTCGGCCAGGGCCGCGATCTCGCGCAGCCCGAGCCGGTCCGGCTCGACCAGCAGCCAGTGCGCGCGGAAGCCCCGGGTGTCGGCCGGGACGTCGTCCGGGCCGGGCAGGGTGATCAGCCGGCCGCCCTCGCGCAGCACCGCGAGGGAGCGCTCGGCCACCTCGCCGCCGAGGCCGTCCAGGACCACGTCCACGTCCGAGACGACGTCCTCGAAGGCCACCGCGCGGTAGTCCACGACCTCGTCCGCACCCAGCGAGCGCAGCAGCTCGTGCTTGCCCGCACTGGCCGTACCGATCACGTACGCCCCGCGCGCCTTGGCGATCTGCACCGCCAGGTGCCCGACGCCGCCGGCGGCCGCGTGCACCAGGACCCGCGCGCCGGGGCGCACGTCCGCGGTGTCCACCAGCGCCTGCCAGGCGGTCAGCGCGGCCAGCGGCAGGGCGGCGGCCTCGACATGGCTCAGCGAGGCGGGCTTCGCCGCCAGCTGCCGGGCGGGGGCGACGACGTACTCGGCGTAGCCGCCCGCCTGCCGCGGGAAGTGCGGCATGCCGTACACCGCGTCACCGGGGGTGTAGAGGGTGACGCCGGGGCCGACCGCCTCGACGGTGCCGGACACGTCCCAGCCCACGGCCGGGGTCTCGTCCCAGGCGATCAGGGCCCCACTGGCCCGGGTCTTCCAGTCGACCGGGTTCACGCCGGCCGCGTGGACCCGGACGAGGACCTCGCCGAAACCGGGCTCGGGCCGGTCGATCTCCCGCTCGACCAGGTTCTCCGGGCCGCCCCACTCGTTCACGACGATCGCGCGCATGTCCGTCTGCCTCATTCCTTCTGATTGCGTCCGATTCCGGGCTGTTTCCCGGCGACGCATCTCAGAGTGGGGCACCGCTCATCCCGGTGGTGTTGGCCGTTTGGCCACTATGTGACAGGATCTGGCCATGAGTGAGACGCGGGAACGGGCCGAGGACACGATCCGCCGCGGGAGCGGCGCGGACGGCAGGCACCTGGTCGCGGTGCTGGCGCTGCCGGGCTTCCCGCCGTTCGAGCTCGGCATCCCGTCCCGGGTCTTCGGCAGCGCCGTGGACGACGACGGCGAGCCCCTCTACGAGGTCGTCGTCTGCACCGCCGACGGCCTTCCCGTGCCCAGCGACTCCGGCTTCACCCTCCAGCCCGCCGCCGGACCCGAAGCCCTCGCCGCCGCCGACACCGTGATCGTCCCGCCCACCCACGCCATGCCCGAGCTGGGCCGCGGCGGTCCGCTGCCCCCTGCCGTCGCCGCGGCCATCGCGGGCATCCGCCCCGGCACCCGCCTGGTGTCCATCTGCACCGGCTCCTACGTGCTCGCCGCCGCCGGCCTCCTCGACGGCCGCCCCGCCACCACCCACTGGAACCTCGCCCGGGAGTTCCGTCGGGCCTACCCCACGGTCCGCGTCGACGAGGACGTGCTCTTCGTCGACGACGGGGACGTCCTCACCTCGGCCGGGGTGTCCGCCGGCGTCGACCTGTGCCTGCACCTGATCCGCCGCGACCACGGCGCCGCCGTCACCAACCGGGCCGCCCGCATCTGCGTCGTACCGCCCTGGCGCGACGGCGGACAGGCCCAGTACATCGACCGCCCCGTCCCCGAACCCACGGTCGCCACCACCACCGCCACCCGCGCCTGGGCCCTGGAACGCCTCGCCGAACCGGTCAGCCTCGCCGAGCTCGCCGCCCACGCCCGGATGAGCCTGCGCACCTTCACCCGCCGCTTCCGCGACGAGGTCGGCATGACCCCGGTGCAGTGGCTCACCGCCCAGCGGCTCGAAGTCGCCCGCGACCTGCTGGAGTCCAGCGACCTGCCCGTCGACCTGGTCGCCCACCGTGCCGGCTTCGGCACCGCCAACTCCCTGCGCCAGCACATGCGCGCGTCCCTCGGCGTCTCCCCGATCGCCTACCGCCGCACGTTCCGGCCCGCCGCCATGACCTCCGGGGTAATCGCCACGGCCGACACCCGCTGACAGCATCGGTGCAACGGCCGGGACCGCCCCGGCGCACCGACAGGGGAGACCGACATGACCGCGTACGCCATCGCCCACCTGCGCCGGCCGACCGTCAACGAGGACGTCCTGCGCTACATCGAGGAGATCCAGGCGACCATGGACCCCTTCGGCGGCCGCTTCCTCGTCCACGGCAAGGAAGTCGAGGTCTTGGAGGGTCCCTTCCCCGGCACCGTCGTCGTCATCGGCTTCCCCGACATCGAGCGGGCCCGCGCCTGGTACGCCTCCCCGGCCTACCAGGCCATCCTCCCGCTGCGCACCGACCACATCCCCGGCGAAGCCTTCCTCGTCGAGGGCGTCCCCGCCGACTACGACGCCCCGGCGCGGGCCGCCGCTCTCCGCGAGGCAGCCGGACTGTAGGCCCCCGGCCGGGACCGCCGCACCGAGGCGGCGGCCGGGGTCGGGCGGATGCGAGCATGGCCGTATGCCTACTCACCTGATCACCGGCGCCGGCTCCGGCATCGGCGCCGCCGTCGCCGCCCGCCTGCACGCCCGCGGCGACGACCTCGTCCTGCTCGCCCGCGACGCCGCCCGCGCCCGGCAGCTCGTCGAGCGCTACCCCGGCGCGCGGACCCTGGTCGGCGACCTCGCGGACCCCGACCGGCTCTCGTGGGCCTTCTCCAAGCAGCCGATGCCCGAACGGATCGACTCCCTCCTGCACATCGCCGGAATCGTCGACCTCGGCCCCGTCGGCGAGCTGCGCCCCAAGACCTGGCACCAGCAGCTCAACGTCAACCTGATCGCCCCCGCCGAGGTGACCCGCCTGCTGCTGCCCACCCTGCGCGCCTCCAAGGCGACCGTCGTCTTCGTCAACTCCGGCGCCGGCCTCACCGCCCACGCCGAGTGGAGCGCCTACGCCGCCTCCAAGCACGGCCTGAAGGCCCTCGCCGACTCCCTGCGCGGGGAGGAGAGGGCCAACGGCATCCGCGTCACCTCCGTCTACCCCGGCCGCACCGCCAGCCCCATGCAGGCCAAGGTCCACTCCCAGGAGGGCAAGGAGTACGACCCCGCCGCCTGGATCGACCCCGAGTCCGTGGCCACCACCATCGTCATGGCCGTCGACCTGCCGCGCGACGCCGAGGTCAACGACCTGAGCGTGAGGCCCGGCCGATGACCGCGGGCGCCACCGGTGTCGGATCCCTGCCGGGCGGCGACGCCCGTGAGGCCGCCAAGACCGCCACGGGCTCCTTCGAGGATTTCCCGTACCTCCCCGAACTCCCCGCCCGCGGCCCCGGCGCCGACATGATCGGCCGGTCCCTCGGACTGCTCGTCGACCTGTACGCCCACGTCGAGCCCAGCGGCTGGCGGATCAGCGACCGCCCCGGCCGCGACACCCGCCGGGCCCGCTCCTGGCTCGGCGAGGACCTCGACGCGCTGGAGGAGTTCACCCAGGGGTACACCGGCAGGCTCAAGGTCCAGGCCGTCGGCCCGTGGACCCTGGCCGCCGCCCTCGAACTGCACGGCGGCGAGGCCGTCCTCCAGGACCCCGGAGCCTGCCGCGACCTGGCCGCCTCCCTCGCCGAAGGCATGCGCGGCCACCTCGCGGACGTGCGCAAACGCGTCCCGGGCGCCGAGATCGTGCTCCAGTACGACGAGCCCTCGCTCACCGCCGTCCTGCGCGGCCGGGTGCGCTCGGCCAGCGGCTACCGCACCTACCGGGCCGTCGACCGGCAGGTCGTCGAGAGCGCCCTGCGCGACCTCTTCGCCGTCCACGACGGGGAGGTCGTCGTGCACTCCTGCGCGCCCGACGTGCCCTTCGCGCTGCTGCGCCGGGCCGGGGCCGCGGCCGTCTCGTTCGATTTCTCCCTGCTCACCGAGCGCGAGGACGACGCCATCGGCGAGGCCGTCGAAGGCGGCATGAAACTCTTCGCCGGAGTGGTGCCGGGCACCGACGGCCCGTTGTCGGACCCGGGCGGTAGCGTCATGGGTGTCAGGAAGCTTTGGCGCAGGCTGGGGCTGGCCCCGGGGACTCTGGCCGAGTCCGTCGTGGTCACCCCGTCGTGCGGTCTGGCGGGCGCCTCGCCCGCGTACGCCCGCGCGGTGCAGGCCCACTGCGTCAGGGCGGCGAGGTCACTCGCCGACAACCCTGAGTGACGGTCGAGCACGGGCCACGGGAGGACACGGCATGGCAGCCGAACAGCAGGACACGGCAGTACCGACGGCGGCGCGCGAGCAGCACCAGCTGCTCGCCGAGCAGGTCGAGGAGCACCGCTTCCGGTACTACGTGAACGACCAGCCGGTCGTCAGCGACGCCGAGTTCGACCAGCTGCTGCGCTCGCTGGAGGCCCTGGAGGAGCAGTACCCCGAGCTGCGCACCCCCGACTCCCCGACGCAGAAGGTGGCCGGGGCGTACGAGACGGACTTCGCCTCGGTCGTGCACCGGGAGCGGATGCTCTCCCTCGACAACGCCTTCGACGACGAGGAACTGGCCGCCTGGGCCGAGCGGGTGGCCCGGGACGTGAACACCCCGGACTACCACTACCTGTGCGAGCTCAAGGTGGACGGCCTCGCCGTCAACCTCACCTACGAGAACGGCCGTCTCACCCGCGCCGCCACCCGCGGCGACGGCCGCACGGGCGAGGACATCACGCCCAACGTCCGCACCATCGCCGAGATCCCGGACCGCCTGAAGGGGGACCGGATCCCGGCGCTCGTGGAGATCCGCGGCGAGGTGTACTTCCCGATGGAGAAGTTCGAGGAGCTCAACGCCCGCCTCGTGGCGGCCGAGGGCAAGCCCTTCGCCAACCCGCGCAACGCCGCGGCCGGCTCGCTGCGCCAGAAGGACCCCAAGGTCACCGCGAGCCGCCCGCTGCACATGGTGGTGCACGGCATCGGCGCCCGCGAGGGCTTCGAGATCGAACGCCAGTCCCAGGCGTACGAGCTGCTGCGCGAGTGGGGCCTGCCCACCGCCCGGCACAACGCGGTGGTCTCCACCCTCGACGAGGTGCGCGCCTTCATCACCCGCTTCGGCGAGAACCGGCACTCCGTGGAGCACGAGATCGACGGCGTCGTCGTCAAGCTCGACGAGATCGCCCTCCAGGGCCGGCTCGGCTCCACCGCCCGCGCCCCGCGCTGGGCCATCGCCTGGAAGTACGCCCCCGAAGAGGTCAACACCAAGCTGATCGACATCAAGGTCGGCGTCGGCCGCACCGGGCGCGTCACCCCGTACGCGCAGGTCGAGCCGGTGACGGTGGCCGGCTCCGAGGTGGAGTTCGCGACCCTGCACAACCAGGAGGTCGTCAAGGCCAAGGGCGTGCTCATCGGGGACACCGTCGTCCTGCGCAAGGCGGGCGACGTCATCCCCGAGATCCTCGGACCGGTGGTGGACCTGCGCGACGGCACCGAACGGGAGTTCGTGATGCCGGCGGAGTGCCCCGAGTGCGGGACGGCCCTGCGGCCGATGAAGGAGGGCGACATCGACGTCCGCTGCCCCAACGGGCAGACCTGCCCCGCCCAGCTGCGCGAGCGCCTCTTCTACCTGGCCGGCCGGCAGTCCCTGGACATCGAGAACTTCGGCATGGTGGCCGCCGCCGCCCTGACCGGCCCGCTGGAGCCGGCGCAGCCGCCGCTGCTGGACGAGGGCGACCTCTTCGACCTCACCATCGAGCAGCTGCTGCCCATCAAGGCCTACGTCCGCGACCCCGACAGCGGACTGCCCAAGCGGGACCCGAAGACGGGCGAGGAGAAGATCGTCACGGTCTTCGCCAACCAGAAGGGCGAGCCGAAGAAGAACGCCCTGGCCATGCTGGAGAACATCGCCGCCGCCAAGCAGCGCCCGCTGGCCCGCATCATCAACGGCCTCTCCATCCGGCACGTCGGCCCGGTCGCCGCGGAGGCGCTCGCCCGTGAGTTCCGGTCGATCGACCGCATCGAACAGGCCACCGAGGAGGAGCTGACCGCCACCGAAGGGGTCGGCGCGATCATCGCCGCCTCCCTGAAGGAATGGTTCGCCGTCGACTGGCACCAGGAGATCCTGCGCAAGTGGCGGGCGGCCGGCGTGCGCATGGAGGAGGAAGGTTCCGGCGAGGAGGAGGGCCCGCGCCCGCTGGAGGGCCTGACCGTCGTCGTCACCGGCACCCTCCAGAGCCACACCCGCGACGGCGCCAAGGAGGCCCTCCAGAGCCGGGGCGCCAAGGTGACCGGCTCCGTGTCCAAGAAGACCTCCTTCGTGGTGGTCGGCGACAACCCCGGCTCCAAGTACGACAAGGCCGTCCAGCTGAAGCTGTCGATCCTCGACGACGCCGGGTTCGCCGTCCTGCTCGAACAGGGGCCCGACGCGGCCCGCGAGGCCGCGCTCCCCCTGGACGGCGGCGCCGAAGGGGAGTAACACCGCGAACGGATGCGCGGCGTGCGGCCGTACGGGCGGGCGCACGCCCGGCGCGGCGCCCGGTGGCAAACGGCCGGTACCCGGCTGGTCGCGGGCCGGTGACCTGTCGGATCATCGGAGGGGTGACAGGGGGAGTCCTGGTCCAAACTCACCCGTTCGGCGGATACCGTACTGATGAGGATGGCTGGGTCGCATTCGGGCAACCACCGCCGACTGCTGCCCCTGGGAGCCTCTCCCGTCCTACTGTTGTGGGGTGCGCCTGTCGTGCGCGGCTGCCTGATGTGCCTTCCAGCCGTGATGGCATGACTCGGGGCCATCGCGCGACATCGGCATCGCCGGCTGTGAGAGGGACGGGCATGAAACCCACCGAAAGCGCCGACCCGTCACCTGAATTCGGCGGGGAACTCCCGTCCTTGCGGGCGGGCCGGCTGGGTGTCCTGGGTGCCAGGACACCGCAGACCCGCCCTCTGGACACCGGAGCGGGGCGGCAGCGGCGCACCGTGCTGCCCGCGGCCGTCGTCGGCTCCGCCGCCGTGGTGCTCGTGGGCGGGGTCGTCTCCGCACTGACCGCCCGTCAGGCCCTGTTCCCCGGCGGCACGGTCGGCTGGGCCCTGGCCCTGCTCACCGGCATCATCGTCGGCCACCTCGTCGCCCTCGGCCGGGACCGCTGGTGGGGCGGTACGGGCTCGGGCGCCGCCCTGACCCTCGGCGTGCTCATCCTCTACGGCTGGGTCCCCGCCGGACTGGTCTCGCTGGCGGTGGTCTCCCTCGTCGGGGCAGCACGCCGGCACCGCTGGCGGCAGGGGCTGCTGCACGGCTCCGCCGACATCCTCGGCATCGGCGTGGGCGCCCTCGTCCTGGCCGCCTTCGGCGACGCGCCGAGCGTGGAGTCGCCGTGGCTGCCCACCACCTGGGACCTGGCGGCCGCGCCCGAGGTGGCCCTGGTGGCCGTCTCCTACCTCCTGGTCACCCGGGTCCTGCTGTGGTTCGCCCTCACCCCGCCCGGCGGCGGCCTGCCCACGGTGGCCCGTACGGCCCTCCTGCGCCAGGCCCTGGTGGCGGCGGCCCTGCTCGGCATCGCCCCGCTGATCTGCGTCGTCGCCAGCACCCAGCCGGTGCTGCTGCCGCTGTTCGCCGTACCGCTCATCGCGCTCGACTCCACCCTGTGGATCGCCCGGGCCCGCGCCGAGGAACAGCTGCGCGACCCGCTGACCGGGCTGCCCAACCGGCAGTGGCTGCTGGAGCGCACCTGGTCCGCCCTCGACGAGGCTGAACGTTTGGGCACCCGGTCGGCTCTGGTGCTGATCGACCTGGACCGCTTCCGCGCCGTCAACGACACCCTCGGCCATCTGGCCGGCGACCGCCTCCTCCTCCAGATCGCCGCCCGCCTGCGGCAGGCCCTCCCGGAGGAGGCGGAGGCGGCACGCCTCGGCGGAGACGAGTTCGCCGTCCTCCTGCCCACCACCGACTCCACCACCAGCGCCCAGCGCGTCGCCCGCCACCTGGTCGCCGAGCTCAGCTCCCCGCTGGACCTGGACGGACTCACCCTCGTCCTGGAGGCCAGCGCCGGCCTCGCCGTCTTCCCGGACCACGCCCTCGACGCGGAGGGCCTGCTGCGCCGGGCCGACGTGGCCATGTACCAGGCCAAGCGGGACCGCACGGGCGTGGAGGTCTACGAGTCCAAGCGCGACAGCAACACCCCCGACCGCCTCGGCCTCCTCGGCGACCTCCGCCGGGCCCTCGACGCGGGCGAAGTGGAACTCCACTACCAGCCCAAGGTCCGCTTCGACGGCCAGGTGGCCGGCCTGGAGGCCCTGGTCCGCTGGGTCCACCCGGAACGCGGCCGGGTCCCTCCCGACGAGTTCATCGCCATCGCCGAGACCTCCGGCCTGATGCCGCACCTGACCGAGTACGTCCTGGAGACCGCCCTGGCCCAGGTCGCCCGCTGGCGCGCCCAGGGCCTCAAGGTCCCGGTCGCCGTCAACGTCTCCCCGCGCGACGTCCACACCCCCGGCTTCGCCGGCGCCGTCGCGGCCCGCCTGGCCCGCCACGGGGTGCCCGCGAGCGGCCTCCAGCTGGAGATAACGGAACACGTCCTGCTGGAGGACCCGCAGCGCGCCGCCGACACCATGGCGGGCCTCACGGGCCACGGCGTGAAGATGTCCCTGGACGACTTCGGCACGGGCTACTCCTCCCTGGTCCACCTGCGCCGCCTCCCGGTGAGCGAGCTGAAGATCGACCGCTCCTTCGTCGCCCGCCTGGCGGTCGACGCCCAGGACGCGGAGATCGTCCGCTGCACGGTCGACCTGGCCCACTCCCTGGGCCTCCTGGTCGTCGCGGAGGGCGTCGAGGACGACGAGACGTGGGAACGCCTGCGGGACCTGGGCTGCGACGCCGTCCAGGGCTGGCTCGTCGCCGCGGCCATGCCGCCCCAGGAGGCCACGGCCTGGCTCCTGGCCCGGGGCGAACGCGGCTGGCGCCGCCCGGCGGACATCACGGCGGAACTGGCCGCCACCGCCGACACCCCGGCCCCGTAGCGGCCCGCCGCGGGGCTCGGGCGGAGCCCCGCGAAGGGGCTCCGCGCGGCGTCACGCCCCCGCCCCGCAGGCCACCGGCAAACCGTTTACCAGCTCCGGGGCCGGGCCCCATAGGATTGGGCCCGAAACTACACACTCACCACCCCCAGAGGATCGCCGCATGCCTGGCATCACGCGCGAGGAGGTCGCCCACCTCGCTCGGCTGGCACGTCTGGAGCTGAAGAGCGAAGAGCTCGACCACTTCGCAGGACAGCTCGACGACATCATCGGCGCGGTCGCCCGCGTTTCCGAGGTCGCCGACCAAGACGTCCCGCCGACCTCCCACCCGCTCCCGCTGACGAACGTCATGCGCGCGGACGAGGTCCGTCCCTCGCTCACCCCCGAGCAGGCGCTTTCCGGCGCTCCCGCCCAGGAGCAGCAGCGTTTCAAGGTGCCGCAGATCCTGGGGGAGGACTAATCACCATGGCTGACACCCACATCATCAAGCTGACCGCCGCCGAGACCGCCGAGAAGATCGCCTCCGGCGAGCTCACGGCCGTCGAGGTCACCGAGGCCCACCTGGCCCGCATCGACGCGACCGACGAGAAGGTCAACGCCTTCCTCCACGTCGACCGCGAAGGCGCCCTCGCGCAGGCCCGCGCCGTCGACGCCAAGCGCGCCGCGGGCGAGAAGCTCGGCCCGCTGGCCGGCGTCCCGCTCGCCCTCAAGGACATCTTCACCACGGTCGGCGTTCCGACCACCGTCGGTTCGAAGATCCTCGAAGGCTGGATCCCGCCCTACGACGCCACCCTGACGCGCAAGCTCAAGGAAGCCGACGTCGTCATCCTCGGCAAGACCAACATGGACGAGTTCGCCATGGGGTCCTCCACCGAGAACAGCGCCTACGGCCCCACCGGCAACCCCTGGGACCTCACCAAGATCCCCGGCGGCTCCGGCGGCGGCTCCGCGGCCGCCCTGGCCGCCTTCCAGGCCCCGCTCGCCATCGGCACGGACACCGGCGGCTCCATCCGCCAGCCCGCCGCCGTCACCGGCACCGTCGGCGTGAAGCCCACCTACGGCGGCGTCTCCCGCTACGGCATGGTGGCCTTCTCCTCCTCCCTCGACCAGGGCGGCCCCTGCGCCCGTACGGTCCTGGACGCGGCGCTCCTGCACGAGGTCATCGCCGGCCACGACCCGCTCGACTCCACCTCCATCGACGCCCCGGTCCCGCCGGTCGTCGAGGCGGCCCGCAACGGCTCCGTCGCCGGCATGCGCGTCGGTGTCGTCAAGCAGTTCCGCGGCGAGGGCTTCCAGGCCGGCGTCACCCAGCGCTTCGACGAGTCGGTGGAGCTCCTCAGGGAGCTCGGCGCCGAGGTCGTCGAGGTGGACTGCCCGTCCTTCGACCTGGCCATGGCCGCGTACTACCTGATCGCGCCGTCGGAGGCCTCCTCCAACCTGGCCCGCTTCGACGCCATGCGCTACGGCCTGCGCGTCGGCGACGACGGCACGAAGTCCGCCGAGGACGTCACCGCCCTGACCCGCGAAGCCGGCTTCGGCGACGAGGTCAAGCGCCGCATCATCCTCGGCACGTACGCGCTCAGCTCCGGCTACTACGACGCGTACTACGGCTCCGCCCAGAAGGTCCGCACGCTCATCACGAAGGACTTCGAGAAGGCCTTCGAGCAGGTCGACGTGATCGTCTCCCCGACGACCCCGACCACCGCCTTCGCCATCGGTGAGCGCACCGACGACCCGCTGGCGATGTACCTCGCGGACATTTGCACCATCCCGACCAACCTGGCCGGCAACTCCGCCATGTCGCTGCCCTGCGGCCTCGCGCCGGAGGACGGCCTGCCGGTCGGTCTGCAGATCATCGCCCCGGCGATGAAGGACGACCGTCTCTACAAGGTCGGCGCGGCCGTCGAGGCCGCCTTCGTCGAGCGCTGGGGCCACCCGCTGCTTGAGGAGGCTCCGTCGCTGTGAGTTCGAGTGCGCTGTCCAAGGCCAAGGGCTTCAAGAAGTCGAAGACCGGGACCTACCTGTCGATGGGCACCACCGCCTTCGGTGCCATCAGTGTGTTCAAGCAGGTGCGCAAGGCCCGCACCGAGCACGACACGCTCCAGCTCGTCGACGCCGTCGTGTCCGCCGCCGCCATCGTCACCGGCCTCGCGATCCTGTACCGCGAGCTGAAGCGCCTGGGCGACGACGACGTCCTGCTGGGCTGAGAGGGAAAGTTTCACCGTGACCACCTTCACCGAACTGCTGTCGTACGAGGACGCTCTCGCCTCGTACGACCCCGTCATGGGCCTTGAGGTCCATGTCGAGCTCGGCACCAAGACCAAGATGTTCTGCGGCTGCTCCACCGAGCTGGGCGCCGAGCCCAACTCGCAGACCTGCCCCACCTGCCTCGGTCTCCCCGGCTCGCTCCCGGTCGTCAACGCGATCGGCGTCGAGTCCGCCGTCAAGATCGGCCTCGCGCTGAACTGCGAGATCGCCGAGTGGTGCCGCTTCGCCCGGAAGAACTACTTCTATCCGGACATGCCGAAGAACTTCCAGACCTCCCAGTACGACGAGCCGATCGCCTTCAACGGCTACCTGGACGTCCAGCTGGAGGACGGCGAGATCTTCCGCGTGGAGATCGAGCGCGCCCACATGGAGGAGGACACCGGCAAGTCGCTGCACGTCGGCGGTGCCACCGGCCGCATCCACGGCGCGTCCCACTCCCTGCTGGACTACAACCGCGCCGGCATCCCCCTCATCGAGATCGTCACCAAGCCGATCGAGGGCGCCGGCGAGCGGGCCCCCGAGGTCGCCAAGGCGTACGTGGCCGAGCTGCGCGAGGTCATCAAGGCGCTCGGCGTCTCCGAGGCCCGCATGGACAAGGGTCAGATGCGCTGCGACGTGAACCTGTCGCTGCGCCCGAACGGGACGAAGGAATTCGGCACCCGCTCGGAGACGAAGAACGTCAACTCGCTGCGCTCCGTCGAGCGCGCGGCCCGCTTCGAGATCCAGCGCCACGCGGCGGTGCTCTCGTCCGGCGGTTCGATCGTGCAGGAGACCCGGCACTTCCACGAGGAGGACGGCTCCACCACGGCCGGCCGCATCAAGGACAACGCCGAGGACTACCGGTACTTCCCGGAGCCCGACCTGGTCCCCGTCGCCCCGGCCCGCGCCTGGGTCGAGGAGCTGCGCGGAGGCCTCCCGGAGATGCCGCGGCTTCGCCGCAACCGCCTCCGCGAGGAGTGGGGCGTCAGCGAGCACGACATGCAGTCCATCCTCAACGCGGGCGCGGTGGACTCCATCGTCGCCACGATCGAGGAGGGCGCCGACTCGGCGGCCGCCCGCAAGTGGTGGATGGGCGAGCTGGCCCGCAACGCCAACGAGCAGGGCGTCTCGGTCGACGAGCTGCCGATCACCCCGGCCCAGGTGGCCCGGATCGCGGCCCTGGTCGCGGCCGGTGACCTGAACGACAAGCTGGCCCGCCAGGTCATCGAGGGCGTCCTCGCCGGCGAGGGCACCCCGGACGAGGTCGTCGAGAAGCGCGGCCTGAAGGTCGTCTCGGACGAGGGCGCGCTGGGCGCGGCCGTGGACGAGGCCATCGCGGGCAACGCGGCCATCGCCGACAAGATCCGCGGCGGCAAGGTCGCCGCCGTCGGCGCCCTGGTCGGAGCGGTCATGAAGACCACCCGAGGCCAGGCCGACGCGGCCCGGGTCAAGGAGCTCATCCTGGAGAAGCTCGGCGTCTCCGAGGGCTGAGCCGACGTCTCGCACCGCAGGGGAGTGGCCCGCACCGGATTCCGGTGCGGGCCACTCCGCCTTTTCCGCTGCCGGACCGCGCCGGGTTGCGCTACCGTTAGTCCATGCCTTAGTCCACCCGTCACCGAGCAAGGGAGGCAGCCGTGGAAGCAGCCCGGCAGTACAACGTCCATGAGGCCAAGACGCACTTCTCCCGGATCCTGGAACAGGTGGCGACGGGCGAAGAGGTAGTGATCAGCAAGGCGGGCGAGCCGGTCGCCAAGGTGGTGCCCCTGCGCCCCAAGGTGAGGCGCACCGGCCGTGGGTCCCTCGCGGCCGACGCGGTCCACTTCGCGAACGACTTCGACGAGCTGCCCGACGACATCGCCGACGCCTTCGGGATGCGTGGATGAGGCTCCTCCTCGACACCCACGTCGTCCTGTGGTGGCTGACGGACTCGGTCGAGCTGTCCGGGGAGGTCAAGGATCTGCTCGACACCGAGCCGGCGGTGTACGTCAGTGCGGTGACCCCGTGGGAGATCGCCATCAAGCAGTCGCTCGGGAAACTGACCGGTCCTGAAGGCCTGGCGGAACGTGTCAGGGACAGCCAGTTCACCTCGCTTCCGATCACCGCCGGGCACGGCGTGCGGGCGGGCAGACTGCCGCAGCACCACCGGGACCCCTTCGATCGGCTGCTCGTCGCACAGGCCCAGATCGAAGGCCTGACCCTCGTGACCCGCGACAAGTGGATCGAGCAGTACGACGTACCGGTCCTGTCGGTCTGACGGCGGGGGGGCAGGGGTGGAGATCGGGGCGATGGTCGTCGCCGTCGTGGGTGTGGCGGGGACGCTGGGGGCGTCGCTGCTCACGCAGCGGGGCGCGGAGCGGGCGAAGCGGCGGGAGATAGAGCTCGTACGGGCGCACGAGGAGGTACGGGAGAACCTGGCCCTGCGGCGCACCTGCTACGCGGCCCTCAACCGGGACTCGCGCCAGTACACCACCGCCCTCAACCGCCACCTGCACGTGATGCGGGAGCAGGGGGTGCAGGACGCGGACCGGGAGGCGCTCGACGCGGCGAAGGCCGCGCACCGGGACACGTACTCCGAGGCGCAGATGATTGCCCCGGACGCCGTGCTCGCTTCCGCGACCGCCGTCAACCACGCCCTGACCCTGGTCTACGGACAGGTCAAGCGCCTGGAGCGGGACGCCCCCGAGGCGGGCGAGACGATGGAGACGGTCTCCCGGGCCCAGCAGGAGATCTGGGCCCTGCTCCGGAAGATGCGCGCGGCCATGCGGGTGGACCTCGGGGTGTCGGCGGCCGACTGAAGCCGCCGCCCCGCTACTTCCTCAGCGTGGGCGTGCCCAGGACGAGCCGGCCCATTCCGCAGGTGTTCCCCGGGTCGACGTAGGAGAGGTCGAGGCGCTTGCCGCCCGCCACGTCGAGCGACAGGGGTTTCGGGGACCCGACCCGCAGGGTCCCGCTCCACACGGACTTCCCGTCCACCTCCACGCTGACGCGTGCGTTCGCGTGCGTCGAGGCGTCGTCGACGCCCGCGACCATCGTCAGGGTCTTCCAGCCGCCGCCCAGGTCGTACGAGGCCGCCCCGTCGCAGATCTTGTACGGCCCGGCGGCCACCAGGGCGGTGTCGTAGCGCTGCGAACCGAGCGTGCCGTCGCCCGCCTCGAACCAGGCGTACTCGCTCTTGGCGACCGGCGTCAGGGTGGTCAGCGAGACCCCGCCGGGGTCGGCCGCGGCAGGGGGCGGAGAGGCCGACCGGGACGCGGACGGGGCCGTCGGCTGCGTGTCTCCCGCGCGGTCCGGGCTGCCGTCGTCCCCGCCCCCGAACAGCTTCACACCGGTGAGCGCCAGGGCCGCCAGGAGCACCGCGCCCGCCGCCCAGGACACCGGGCGCCGACGGCCAGCCGCCGGCGAGGCCGGCCGCGCGTCCTGGACGTCGCCCGGCGGGACGGAGACCACGGCCTGGCGGACGTCCTGCACCCACCCGGTCAGGCTCAGCGGCCGCTCCTCCGGGTCGCTCGCGCAGAGCGCCGCGATCCGGGCCCGCCGCTCGGGGTCCAGCGCCGCGACCTGCGGCAGCTCCGCCATCGCCCCGGCCAGCAGCCCCGGGGTGCGGGGCGGCGGCTCCCCGCTGAGCAGGAAGTACGCGAGGGCGCCGAAGGCGTACCGGTCCGTGGCCGGTGTGCGGCGGCCGTCGAAGACCTCGGGGGCCGCGTAGCCCGGGGTGAACCAGACCTCGGCGGTCCGGTGTTCGGCGGTCAGCTTGCTGAGGCCGAAGTCGACCAGCGTGGCCTGCCCGTCGGCGTCGACCATCACATTGCCGGGGGAGAGGTCGCCGTGGACTACCTGACGCCCGGACGGGGTGGCCTTCCCCGAGTGCAGCCAGTCCAGCACGTCGGCGAGCTGCTCCAGCGTTCGCATCACCTCGCGCCGTCCGGCGGGCGTGGCGAGGTCCCGCTCGGCGCGCCAGTCGCGCAGGTCGAGCCCGTCCACGTGGTTCATGACCAGCACCAGGGACCGCCCGGACAGCCCGGACGCCTCACCCGCCGGGTGGATCGGCGGGCCCTCGAAGTGCTCCCGTACGCCGACGACGCCGGGCCGGTGGACGAAGCGCAGCAGCTCGGCCTGCTCGTTCCACTTCTTGCTGACCCGGGCGAACTCCTCGGACGTGATCGTCGTCCTGGAGTCGAGCACCTTGACCACGACGGGCTCGGCCCCGCCCGCCAGCTCGATCTCCGCGAGATGGATCACGGCCTCGCCACCGCGCCCGATGGACCGCAGCAACCGGTACCGGTCGGGCGCCGAGTCGGGTCCGATGTACAGCTTCTGGCTGGTCAATCCGCCCCCCGAACCAGTCAGTTGAATGGAGATCAGCTTGGCTGGCCGGGGCGGGTGGGGTCAATGGGAAACGGCGGTCCCGAGGAACGCGGACCAGGCGGCCGGGGCGACGGTGAGGGTGGGGCCGTCGGTCACTTTGGAGTCGCGGACGTGCACGGCGGCGGGGTGGGCGGCCACCTCGACGCAGGCGGCGTCGGCGTCGCCGCTGTAGCTCGACTTCCGCCAGTGGTAGGCGACTTCGACGCATGCACCGCCCGCGTCCCCGCTGTAGCTCGACTTGAACCAGGCCAGTTGGTGCGTCATGACTCTCCTAGCAGGTCGTCCAGCAGGCTCTTGCTGTCCTCGAACGAGAGGGCCTGTGAACGCAGCATCCCATACTTGAGATGGAGGAGATGGACCTCGTCCGGGTCGTCTTGGAGGAAGCTGACGTGCTGCCCTTCCAGGTAGCCGAGCTGGTCGTGGTCGGGAGTTTCGAGGAGGATCATGGGGCCGTTGAGACCTGCGTGGGTCTCGCGATCGGTGCGCATGATCTGGAGTCCCACGTAGGGGAGTTCGGTCATCTCCCGCAGGTGGCGCAGCTGCCCGCGCAAGATCTCCCGACCACCGATCGGTCGCTCCACCAGGGACTGCTCGATGATGAAATGCATGACCGGCGGCTGCGGTTTCCGGTGGAAGAGGCTTTGGCGGGCCATGCGGTCCTCGGTCGACTGAGTGATCTGGTCGACGGGCATGGGCGGATAGAAGTTCGAGAACACCGCCTCCGCGTACTGCGGAGTCTGGAGCAGGCCAGGGATGGCCGCGTTCTCGTACCAGAGCAGGCTCAGCGCCTCTTCCTCGTGCTCCATGTACTCCCGGGCGAACGCCGGGTACCGCTCCCTACGGGGGATCGCGGCCGCCGCGTTGAATACAGCCCCCTTCGCGTCGAGATGGGGCTCAAGGACCTGGGCCATCTTCACGGACAGCGGCCGGCGGCCCTGTTCCACCGAGGCGATGGACTCCACGTCGCAGTGGGCCAGTTCGGCCAGCTTGGCCTGGGTGAGGCCGACGAGTTTGCGCTGATGGGCCAGCAGGACGCCGACGACTTTCCAAGAGGCGTTGCGCTGGGGCCTGTTGCGTTGGGGCATGCCCGACACTTTCCCCTCTTGTCGCTCCGCTGACGCGCGAACCGCACGTACGCCACCCGTACAAAATCGGTGTACGGGCTAGTTCTGTAGCGATCGCTAGTGAATCCGTGTACCGTTCAATCTGTAACGACCGCTAGGGAAATGAACGAGGTCCTGCCATGCCCGTCCATACGACGACCACCGCCACCTACGCCCGCACCGTCCGCAAGGAGAGCGGCGGGCCCGGTCTGCTGCTGGCCCACGGCGGAGGCGGCGCCGTCGAGAGCAACTTCGGGGTGATCCTCGACGAACTGGCCGCCGGGCACAGCGTCGTCGGCGTCGACTACCCCGGAGCCGGGGGCACCCCGGCGGCCGAGGGGCCGCTGCGGCTGGACGAGCTGGCCGATCAGCTGGTGGCCGCCGCCGACGCCGAGGGGCTGGAGACCTTCGCGGTGCTCGGGTACTCCCTCGGCGGGAACGTCGCGCTGCGGATCGCCGCCCGGTACCCCGAGCGGGTCACCGCGCTGGTACTCACCGCCACCTTCGTGCGCGCCGGGAACCGGCTGAAGCTGGTCGGCGACCTGTGGTCGGAGCTGGCCGCGCGCGGGGAGAACGAGCTGCTGGCGCGGCTGATGGTGCCGCTGGCGCTCAACCCGGCGGTGCTGGAGGGGCTGAGCCCCGAAGAGGCCGAGGAGGTGGTGCGGGCGACCGCCGCGTCCGTGTCGGCGGGGACGGTGGGCCAGGTCGACCTGATCAAGGGAGCCGACCTGCGGGATGAGGCCGCCGGGGTCTCCGTGCCGGCCCTGGTGATCGCGACCACCGAGGACCGGCTCGTGCCCCTCGAACTTCAGCGGGAGCTGGCCGAGGCCGTGCCGGGCGCCCGGTACGCGGAGCTGCCCACCGGGCACCTCCCCTTCGCCGAGCGCCCGGCCGAATGGGCCGCGCTGATCACGGAGTTCCTCAGCGGGCTGCGGGCCGGTTGAGGAAGGCCAGGCGGGCCGGCTTGGCCGGGAGGTAGACCTCGGGGAGGTCGACCTCGGGGAGTTCCACCTCCGGGCCGAGCTCGAAGCCGGAACGTTCCAGCAGGGCGATGGCCTTCGCGTTGCGGGCGTCGGGTTCGCCGACGATGCGCTGGGCGCCGCCGTCCGTGAACAAGTAGGCGAGGAAGGCTTCTATCAGGGCTCCTGTGAAGCCGTGCCGGGCCGCGCCCCGGGTGGGGCCGATCAGCAGGTGCACGCCCACGTCGCCGGGCCGCACGTCGTAGCACTCGCTGACCCGGTCCTCGGCGCAGTCGTACGTCTGGAACAGCGCGACCTGCTCCCCGTCGAGGCTGACCATGAACGCGTGGTGGGTGGTGCGGCGGTCCACGTCCGCGTAGATCTCCTGCACCAGCTCGCGGCTGGCCCCGCCCATGCCCCAGAAGCGCGCCCGGTCCTCGCTGACCCAGCTGTGGATCAGCGCGGCGTCGGCGGCGGGGTCGACGGGGGTGAAGGAGACCGTGCCGAAGCCCTCGACGGGGTGGGTGTGGATGGCGGTGCGGGTCATGGGCGTTCCTTGGTGAGGCGGGTCCAGTCGGTGACGACGGGGGCGAGTTCGCAGCGCGCCCAGAGCGGGAGCTGGTCGCGGTGGTGGGGGGAGCCGGTGACGCCGTCCGCGCCGAGCGGGACCGCCCAGAGGCTGCTTTCCCGGTCGGCCAGGTCCCAGACGTAGCGGGCGGCCGAGGCGCGGGCGACGGCGTCGGTGACGCCGGGGACGGAGGATGTGGCGTTCACGCAGTCGTGGTCGCCGCCCAGGCCCGGCCATGCGGCGTCCGGGTCGGGGACGGCCTGCCAGGGGGTCAGGCGGTGCGCCTGCGACCAGGGCGCGCCGGGGTCGTCGGCCGCCGCCGTCTCCTCCAGGGCGGCGCGGACGTGGGCGGCGCGGTCCAGGCCGGGCAGCAGGGGTGTGGTGAGGAGGCCCTCCAGGGCGTAGCCGACCCGGGGGACCAGGTACAGCCAGGGGTGGAACACCTCCGGGCCGGCGGGGGCGCCGGCCAGGTCCGCGAAGACGGGGTCGGCCGCGAGGCGGCGTACGACGGCCGTGCGGAAGGCCGCGAAGACGGCGGCGTCGGTGCTGTCGGCCTCCATGTGCCGGTCCCAGGCCAGCAGCCGGTCGCGGAGCCGGGCGGCGGCGGGGGAGAGGGCGCCGAGGCCGGGCAGCAGGGCCAGGAGCGGTGCGGCGGAGGCCAGGCGGGTGTCGCGGTGGACGTCCGCCATCGCCTTCGGGGTCCAGTCGGCGGCGCCGCTGAGCAGGGCGCGGATCCGGTCGGCGCGGTGCGGGGGCGCGAACTCCACGCCGAGCGGGGACGCGATGCCGCGCGCGTTCGCCATGACGGCGAAGCCCTGGACCGGCTCGGCGGGGGTCTCGGCCCAGCCCCGCCAGGCGTGGCGGGCGTCCCAGGCGGGGACCGGGCGCAGCCGGTTGGCGGCCTCGCGCAGGGGGACGGCGCCCGCGACGCGGTGCAGCAGGCCGCCCTCGGAGTCGGCGGCGTGCACGACGTTGACGGGCTCGGCCCAGCCGTCGAGGGCGCGGTCGACATCGGCGACGGTGCGGGCGCGCAGCAGGGCGGGCAGGGCGGCGAAGCCCAGGTCGGCGCGGACGCGGGGCGGGTAGCGCAGGGAGAGGGACGCGGTGTCGTCGTGGACGATGACCGGCCCGCGGGCGGTCTCCAGGACCTCGACCTCGACGTCCTCGGCGCCGGCCACCGTGAGGGTCTCGGTGTGGCGGGCGACCGGCTCCCATACGCCGTCGGGGCCCAGCGCCTCGACCCCGTGGGCCGCCGGGCGCAGCCGCTCGGTGTAGAGGTCCTGGTAGTCGGCCATGGCGTTGGTGATGGCCCAGGCGACCGAGCCGGCGTGGCCGAAGTGGGCCAGGCCCGGGACGCCGGGGACGGCCAGGCCGAGGACGTCGTACTCGGGGCAGGCCAGGCGGATCTGCTGGTAGACGCCCGGGTCCTCGATGAAGCGGTGCGGGTCGCCCGCGATGATCGCGGCGCCGGTGGCGGTGCGCTCGCCCGGGACGAGCCAGCCGTTGCTGCCGGCGGTGCCGGGGCCGTCGGTGGCGAAGAGGGTGGTGGCGCCGTCGCCGAGGGCGTGGGCGACGCGGTCGCGCCAGAGCTTGGTGGCGAAGCCCGCGAACAGGATGTGGGTGGCGATCCAGATCGAGAGCGGGACCCACGGCTCCCAGGGAGCCGGGGCGTGGCCGGCGTCGGCGAAGCGGTCGTCGCGGGCCGCGCCCTCGGCCAGGCCCGCGTTGACCCCGTCGACGTAGGCGGTGACCCAGGCCGAGGTGTCCGCGTCCAGGGCCTCGAAGCAGCGGCGGGCCGTGTCGTCGAGGCGGGCCTGGCGGGCGAAGCGGTCCCAGGGCACGCAGTCGGCCCCCAGGAAGGAGGCGCTGGAGCCCTGGGCGCGGTGCCGCTCCACATCCAGCTGCCAGGCCCGGTCCCGGGCGGTGACCCGGCCCTGGGCGTAGGAGAGGCGGAGCGGGTCGGACGCGCGCAGGTGCGGGATGCCCCAGCTGTCGCGGTAGACCTCGTAGGCCTCGGTGGTCACAGCAGCGCTCACGCTCTTCCCCCGGTGTCTTAGGTTAGGCTGGCCTAACTATAAGGGTGTCCGGGGGAGGGGTGGCCGCCAGGTCCGGTCAGGCGCCGACGGTGCCGTCGACCGCCTCACGGAGGAGGTCCGCGTGGCCGTTGTGGCGGGCGTACTCGTGGATCATGTGCAGCATCACCAGGCGCAGCGAGGCGTCCTCCTCCCACTTCGGCACGTACGCCGTCACGTCCAGGGACTCGGCGCCGGCCTCCACCGCGCGGGAGTGGGCCACCTCCGCCTCCCAGGCGGCGAAGGCCTCGGCGCGGGTCGCGCCGGAGACGTCGTAGGCGGCCTGGAAGTCGCGGTTGTCCGACCACACGTGCGGGACGTCGGTGTCACCGCCGATCGTCCGGCGGAACCACTGGCGCTCCACCTCGGCCATGTGCCGCACCAGGCCCAGCAGGGAGAGGGTGGAGGGCGGGGAGGCCTGGCGGCGCAGCTCCTCGTCGGTGAGTCCGTCGCACTTCCAGGCGAGGGTGGCCCGGTGGTAGTCGAGGAAGGCCCGGAGGGTCTCGCGTTCGTCCCCGGTCAGGGGCGGGCCGATACGTTCGGTGAGGTCCATGGGGGTGATCCTGCCGCCTCTTCGGAGCCCCTGAAAGCGATTTCGCGCCCGGGGTGGCGCGGGGCGGCGTCCCGCCGGGGGCCTCACCGGCCCCGGCGGCCGCCGTACGGCCCCTCAGCCCTGCCAGATGTAGGGGACGGTGACGCCGAGCACCCCGAAGCCCAGGCGCTCCAGGATCGGCCGGCTGTCGTCCGACGCGTCGACCTGGAGGTACGGGATCCCGCGCTCGGCCGCGATCCGGGCGCGGTGGGCCACCAGCAGGCGGTAGATGCCCCGGCCCCGCCATTCCGGGGCCGTGCCGCCGCCCCACAGGCCGGCGAAGTCGCTGCCCGCCGAGATCTCCATCCGCGCCGAACTGACCGGAACCTCCCCGGCCATCGCCACCACGACCTCGATGGAGTCGGGGTCCTCCCGCAGCTGGGCGAGGACGCCCTCCTTGATCCGCGGCCGCTCGACTCCGAAGGCCCGGTCGTGGGCGGCCATCATCAGGTCCACGCCCGCCTCGTCCGTCACCCGCAGCAGGGTGATCCCCTCCGGCGGCTCCGCCGACAGGCCGGCCAGGTCGGAGGTCCGGCCCACCATCAGCGTCTCGGCGGGCTCGGGGGCGAAGCCCGCGGCACGCAGCCGGTCGGCGAGATCGGCCGGACGGTCATGGGTGTACAGCTTCCACTCGAACACCGGCCCGCCCCGCGCCGGCCCGCCCGCGCCGAAGTGCGCCACCTGCGCCGCGATCTCCGCGTCCGCCGTGTCCTCGTCGAGGTCCGACCACACCACGCCGTTCCAGCCGGGCAGGCTCATCCGCAGGACCCGGCCCGCCCGCTCCACGTGCGGTCCCTCCGCGCCGCGCCGCACCTCGGTGTCGTAGCGGTCGCGCACCTTCAGCAGTTCATCAAGATCCATCGTCATGGGCGCACCTCATCAGCCGAACCTCCGCCCCCACAAGTGCATTAGCCTCACCTCCGTGAACGACGACCTCACCCTCTACACCGGCAACGCCACCCCCGACGCCGCCGCCGACCGGGGCTGGCTCCTGGGGCACTTCAAGGAACCGGGCGACCCCCGCCACAGTGAGGACGTCGAGATCAAGTGGGGCGTCCACCCCAAGGGCGAGGCGCGCGGACGCTGGGTCACCGGGGAGCGGCGCACCGCCCTCCAGGTGCTGATCAGCGGCCGCTTCCGGCTGGAGTTCCCCGGCCGCACGGTCGTCCTCGCCGAACAGGGCGACTACGTCGTCTGGGGCCGGGGCGTCGACCACTCCTGGTACGCCGAGGAGGACAGCGTCGTCCTCACCGTCCGCTGGCCCTCCGTCCCCGGTTACCGGGCCGAAGGACCCGCCGAAGGCCAGGCCTGTGACGATGCACACGAAAGCGACCAACGATCACGAAACGCTGCGATCGTGTCGAACGAGGTGTAAACCCAGCACCCTGGCCGCCGGTGGCGGCCGGACCTTTCACAAGTTCACGACTCACCAGTCCACGACTTCACGAGTTCAAGCGTTCTTTGCGTCGGGCCGACTCCCGCTGAAGATCCGAACCACCAGGGAGCACGTCCGTTGGCAGCAATCGCACGGTGGTGCATGCGACACCGGCTGGTCACCGTCCTGATCTGGCTGCTCGCCCTCGGCGGGACCGCCGCCGCGGCCGCCGCCGCCGGAACGGCGTTCTCCAACGACTACGAGGTCCCCGGCACGGAGTCCAACCGGGCCAACACCCTCCTGCGCGAAGGCTTCCACGGCCAGGGCGGCGACACCGACACCATCGTGTGGCGGACCCCGGACCACCAGACGGCCCGGACCCCCGACGTCGAACGCCGGATGACCCGGGCCCTGGACGCCGTCGCGGCCCTCCCCGGAGTCGGCTCCGTCAGCGGCCCCTACGGACCGGGCCCCGCCGGCGCCGCCCGGATCAGCCCCGACGGCCGCACCGCCTACGCCGTGGTCACCTTCGACCGGCAGGCCGACTCCGTCCCCAAGGCCCAGGCCCGGGCCGTCGTCGACGCGGCGAAGAACCCGGCCACCGAAGCCGACGGCCTCCAGGTCGAACTCGGCGGCCGCGCCATCGGCCTGACCGAGGCACCCAGCCCCCACCTCGCCGAGGTCATCGGCGTGGCCATCGCCGCCGTCGTCCTCTTCCTCGCCTTCGGCTCCCTCGCCGCCAGCCTGCTGCCCATCGCCACCGCGCTGGTCAGCGTCGGCAGCGCCTACTTCGGCATCACCCTCCTCGGGCACGCCATGGCCGTCGCCGACTTCGCCCCGATGCTCGGCACCCTCGTCGGCCTCGGCGTCGGCATCGACTACGCCCTGTTCATCGTCACCCGGCACCGCAAAGGCCTGGCCCGCGGGCTGACGGTCGAGGAGGCCGCCGAGAACGCCGTCGCCACCACCGGCCGCGCCGTCGTCTTCGCCGGAGCCACCGTCTGCATCGCCCTGCTCGGCATGCTCGTGCTGCGGCTCGACTTCCTCAACGGCGTCGCGATAGCCGCCTCCCTCACGGTGGTCCTGACGGTGGCGGCCTCCGTCACCCTGCTGCCCGCCCTCCTCTCGTACATCGGCATACGGGCCCTGTCCCGCCGCGAACGCCGCAGGCTCGCCGCCGAAGGCCCCCGGCCCGAGACGCCCACCGGGTTCGCCGCCCGCTGGTCGGCCTTCGTCGAACGCCACCCCAAGCTCCTCGGCCTGGTCGCCGCCCTCGTCATGGCGGCCCTGGCGCTGCCCACGCTCTCGCTCCACCTCGGCACCTCCGACCAGGGCAACAACCCGGCCTCCGCCACCACCCGCAAGGCCTACGACCTGCTGGCCGACGGCTTCGGGCCGGGCGTGAACGGCCCGCTCACCGTCGTCGCCCGGCTGGACGGCGCCGGCGACCGCCTCGCCGTCGAGCGGCTGGGCGACGCCCTGCGCACCACCCGCGGCGTCGCCTCCACGGGCCCGGCCGTCTTCAACCGCAGCGGCGACACCGCGATCCTGACGGTCGTCCCCGACTCCGCCCCGCAGTCCCGGGCCACGAGCGAGCTGGTCGACCGCCTCCGCGCGGACGTCATCCCCCGCGCCGGACACGGCAGCACGATGGAGGCCCACGTCGGCGGGGTCACCGCCGGCTACGACGACTTCGCCGACGTGATCGTCGGCAAGCTGCCGCTCTTCGTCGGCGTGGTCATCGCCCTCGGCTGCCTGCTCCTGCTGCTGGCCTTCCGCTCCCTCGGCATCCCCGCCAAGGCGGCCGCCATGAACGTCGCCGCCGTGGCCTCCTCCTTCGGCGTCGTCGTCATGGTCTTCCAGTGGGGCTGGGGGAGCGAGCCGCTGGGCCTGGGCAGCGCCGGCCCCATCGAGCCCTTCCTGCCGGTGATCATGGTGTCCGTGCTCTTCGGGCTCTCCATGGACTACCAGGTCTTCCTGGTCAGCCGGATGTACGAAGAGTGGCTGGAGACCGGCGACAACCGGCGGGCCGTGCGCGTGGGTCTCACCGAGACCAGCCGCGTGATCAACTCGGCGGCCGTCATCATGATCTCGGTGTTCCTGGCCTTCGTGCTCAGCGGAGACCGGATCATCGCCATGTTCGGCATCGCGCTCGCCGTGGCCGTGGCCCTCGACGCCTTCGTCCTGCGCACTCTCCTCGTCCCCGCGCTCATGCACATGCTCGGCGGGGCGAACTGGTGGCTCCCCGCCTGGCTGGAGCGCCGGCTGCCCAGGATCAGCATCGAACCCCCGGAGTGCCGCCCCCGCGCCGTACTCCCCGCGCAGCGGCCGGCCGCCGACCACGAGGCACCGGCCGACCTCTCCCACTGACCGGTCACCCACCACAAGGAAGCACACATGTTCGCGACAGACCTGGCCGACGACGCCCAGCTCTTCCCGCTGGAGATCTGGCACGCGGAGGAGTTCCTCGCGCACATCGACCGGGGCCGGGAGTTCATCGGGCAGTTCATCGGCTTCCCCGACCGTGCCACCGACCTCGAATCCGCCCGGCGGCTGCTGCGCTCCAACGCCGAGAAGAGCGCCGCCGACGGCGCCCGCCTCTACGGGATCCGGGTCGAGGGCACGCTCGTCGGCGGGGTCCTCTTCCCGAACTTCGACGCCGCCGCGGGCAACTGCGAGGTCGGCTGCTGGATGGAGCCCGCCGGCACCGGCCGCGGCCTGGTCACCCAGGCCTGCCGGGTGCTCATCGACTGGGCCTTCGACGTGCGCGGCATGCACCGCGTCGAGTGGCACGTCGCCAGCGGCAACGCCAAGAGCATCGCCGTCGCCGAGCGCCTGGGCCTCACCCGCGAGGGCGTCCTGCGGCAGAACCACCTGCACCGCGGCGTCCGCCAGGACACCGAGGTCTGGTCGGTCCTCGCCCCCGAATGGGCCGCCGCCCGCACCGCGTAGCCGCCACGGCCGCAGGAACCGCACGGCACCTGCGGCCCACCCGGCCCGGCCGGGGGCCCGCCCTCTCAGGAGCCTCTCAGAAACGCCGCCTACGGTGCGCGCCATGGACACCACCAAGACCGCCGCCCCGACCGCTCCCGAGACGGACGCCGCCGAGGACAAGCCGGTCACCGGCACCCCGGCCGAGGCCGCGGACACCGCCGCCGAAGCACCCGCCGCCGAAACCGCCCCCGCCGAAACCGCCGTCGAGGAACCCGCAGGCGAGGAGCCCGGCGAGGACCCCGACGACGACGCGGCGGACGACCTCCCCGAGCGGCCCACCGGCGTCGGCTCCGCGGCCGCCGCCCTCACCGCCGCCGGTCTCGGACTCATCGCCCTCAGCGGCAGCTGGGTCGCCCGCGTCATGGGCGAGCGCCAGACCCTCATCGGCCAGATCGACTCGGCCAACGCCACCACCGCCAAGGAGAAGATCGCCGCCCTGTACGGCGACGCCTGGCACATGACCGCCCTCGTCAACGGCCTGCTGTCCACCCTCGCCCTGCTGCTCGCCGCCGTCGTCCTCGCGGCCCCCGCCTTCGGCGCCCCGGGCCGGGTCCACCCCGCCTGGGTCCGCTCCGTCTCCTGGGCCGCCGTCGTCCTCGGCGTCCTCGGTGCGCTGCTCTTCGGACTCATGTACTTCGACCTCCTCGTACCCCTCCCGACGGCCGCCGAATAGGCACCGCCTTACCCGTGTCTTAGGCCGCCCCTGGGCGGCTCCAGGCCTTCTCAGGGCCCCCGGCCCCCCGCCTAAGGACCCCGCGGCCGCACAGATGCGGCATGAGCCCCATGTGCCGCACCCCTCTGGGACGCGAATCTTGGATCACACCGAACGAGGTGCCCGAGAAGAGCAGCCAGGGAGAACGAGATGTTCGAGTACGAGATCGCCACCGCCCGCCGCGCCGACCTCATCCGCCAGGCCGACGAGTACCGCGTGGCCCGCGAGGCCAAGAAGGCCTCCCGCGCCTTCTCGCGCGGCCAGGAACCCGAGAGGTCGGTGAATCGCCACCGGAGCCTCTTCACCCGCGCCGCGTAACCCGCGCCACGCAGCACGTGGAATGACGCGAGATGACGAGCGCACCGATGACGACTGCCGCCCGGCCGCACCCGTGTGCGATGCTCGGCGGCGTGGAAACCAGATCTGTCAGCCCGGTGTTCGTCGGCCGAGCCGACGAACTGGCCGTACTCGTCGACGCCCTGGCCCGCGCCGCGGACCAGGAGCCGCAGGCCCTCCTGATCGGAGGTGAGGCCGGAGTCGGCAAGACCCGGCTGACCGAGGAGTTCCTCGGCGAGGCCGCCCGGCGCGGAGCCGTGGTGGCCGTCGGAGGCTGTGTGGAGATCGGGGCGGAGGGCCTTCCCTTCGCCCCTTTCTCGACGGCCCTGCGCACCCTGCTCCGCCTGCTCCCTGCCGAACTCGCCGCCGCGGCCGCCGGCCAGGAGGACGAACTCGCCCGCATCCTCCCCGAACTCGGCGAGACCCCCCGAGGCCCCCACGACGAGGAGAGCACCGCCCGCCTCTTCGAACTGACGGCCCGGATGCTGGAACGCCTCGCGGCCGACCGCACCGTCGTCCTCGTCCTGGAAGACCTGCACTGGGCGGACACCTCCACCCGGCACCTGCTCGCCTACCTCTTCCGCGCCCTCGGCCGGGGCCGGCTCGTCCTCGTCGCCACCTACCGGGCCGACGACATCCACCGCCGCCACCCGCTGCGCCCCCTGCTCGCCGAACTCGACCGGCTCCGGACCGTCCAGCGCATCGAGCTGGCCCGCTTCAACCGCGGCGAAGTGCGCCGCCAGCTCGCCGGCATCCTCGCCTCCCGGCCCGACGAGGCCTTCGTCGACTCCGTCTTCGAACGCTCCGACGGCAACGCCTTCTTCGTCGAGGAGCTCGTCGCCTCCCACGAGAGCGGCTGCCGCACCGGACTCACCGAATCCCTGCGCGACCTGCTCCTCGTCCGCGTCGAGGTCCTGCCCGACGCCGCGCAGCGCGTGGTCCGCATCGTCGCCGAGGGCGGCTCCGCCGTCGAGTACCCGCTGCTGCTCGCCGTCTCCCGGCTCGGCGAGGACGAGCTCATCGAGGCCCTGCGCGCCGCCGTCGGCGCCAACATCCTCCTCGTCACCGCCGACGGCGACGGATACCGCTTCCGCCACTCCCTGGTCCGCGAGGCCGTCAGCGACGACCTGCTCCCCGGCGAACGCGCCCGCGTCAACCGGCGCTACGCCGAAGCCGTCGAGGACGACGAGACCCTGCTCCGCGCCGAGGAGCGGATCATCCGGCTGGCCAACTACTGGTACGCCGCCAACGACCCGGCCAAGGCCCTGCCCGCCGTCCTCGCCGCCTCCGTCACCGCCCGCCGCCGGCACGCCTACTCCGAACAGCTCAGCCTGCTCGAACGGGCCATGGACCTGTGGGACAGCGTCCCCGACGAGGTACGCGACGCACTGCGCCCCGCCGACTACACCGAGGCCTACCCGCCCTGCGGCTGCGACCCGGCCGCCACCCCGCTCCACCGCGTCGACCTCCTCGCCGAGGCCACCGTCGCCGCCCGATACGGCGGCGAACGCGAACGCGCCCTGAAGCTCACCAAACTGGCCCTGCGCATCCTCGACGAGGACGGCGGCGACCCGCTGCGCGCCGCCTGGTTCTGGACCGAGCGCTCCCGCCTCATCGCCAACCTCGGCCGGGGCGACGGCTGGCAGGAGATCGCCACCGCGCAGGAACTCGTCAAGGGACTGCCCCCGTCCCAGGTGCACGCGGACGTCCTCGTCCGGGTCGCGGGCTGGGGCATGCTCCACAACCCGGGCCCCGGCAACCTCGCCGCCGCCGAACGGGCCGTGGAGTACGCCCGCATGATCGGCGCCGAGGAGACCGAGCTCAACGCCCGGATCACCTACGGCTGCCTGCTCATGGACTCCGGCGACGGAGCCACCGGCCTCGCCGAACTCCACGAGGTCAAGGACCGTGCCACCGCGCTCGGTTTCACCGTCGTCGCGGGCCGCGCCCATATCAACATCACCTCCCAACTCGAATCCATGGGCCGGTCCCGCGAAGCCGTGGAACTGGCCGAACAAGGGGTCGAACTCGTGAGCCGGGCCCGGCTCCTGGACACCGAGGCCTGGGTCCGGGGGAACATGGCCGAGAGCCTCTACAGCCTGGGCCGCTGGGACGAGGCCGCCGAGGCGGCCCGGCGCACCCTGCAGGTCGGCCACGGCGCCGCCCCCCGCGGCTCCGCCTCCGCCCGCCTGGCCTACCTGGCCCTGGGCCGCGGCGAACTCGCCGAGGCCGCGACCCAGGTGGCCGCCGCACACGCCCACTTCGGCACCCACGACACCCAGCCCCAGCACCGGATACCGCTCTTCCGGCTGGCCATCGGCGTGGCCCAGGGGGAGGGCCGCCTCGCCGACGTCCGGGCCGAGACGGCCCAGGCCATCGCCTACGGCTTCCCGCTCGGCCAGCACCGCTACGCCTGGCCCCTCCTCCTCGCCTCCGCCACCGCCGAGGCGGACGCCCGGGGCCTGCCCGGCACCGAGGAAGGCCGCGCCGCCGCCCTGGAGGCCCTGCGCACCGCCGCCCGCTCCCTGGCCACCCCGACCCCCCTGTGGACCGCCCACTCCGAGTACCTCAGGGCCGAGCTGCTGCGCGCCGAGGGCCGCGACACCGCCGCCGACTGGAGGGCCGTCGAGGCGGCCGTCAGCCCCCTGGAACGCCCCTACCTGCTGGCCCGCGCCCGCCACCGGCTCGCCGAGGCGCTCCTGGGCTCCGGAGGGGACCGCGAGACGGCCGCCGGCCTCCTTCGCGACGCCCACGCCACCGCCGACCGGCTGGGCTCCCGGCGGCTCCGTGAGGACCTGGCCCTGCTCGCCCAGCGCGCCCGGCTCCCGCTGACCCCGGACGAGGCCCGCCCCGCCGCGCCGGCCCCGGACACCGACCCGATCGAGGCCCTGGGACTCACCAGCCGCGAACGCGACGTCCTGCGCCTGGTCGCGACGGGCAGCACCAACCGTCAGATCGCGGAGGAGCTGTTCATCTCCCCCAAGACGGCCAGCGTGCACGTCTCGAACATCCTGGCCAAGCTGGGCGTCGCGAGCCGGGGGGAGGCCGCGGCGCTCGCCCACCGGCTGCGCCTGTTCACCCCCCTGTCGCCGCAGCGGCCGGGCGTATGAGGACGGTTCCTGAGTCGGGGTCCATCGGGCCCCGCCCCGGACCGCCCCCCACCGGGGATCCGTCGGTCAACGCACCGTCAGACCCAGGATCCTGTCGTCGCCCGCCTGAGGCGACCCGCGCCCGTCCGTCTCGCTCGTGACCAGCAGCAGTCTGTCGCCGCCGAGCGCCACCACCGTCCGCAGCCGCCCGTACTTCCCCGTCAGGAAGGCCTCCGGCTCCGCCGCCGGCACGGCCCCCTTCAGCGGGATCCGCCACAGCCGCTCGCCCTTGAGCGACGCCATCCAGATCGAGCCCTCCGCCCAGGCGATCCCGCTCGGCGAGGCCTCGTCCGTCCTCCAGACGGCCACCGGGTCCCGGAAGCCCGCCTTGCCGCCCTTCCCCTCCACCACCGGCCAGCCGTAGTCGCCGCCCGGCTCGATGAGGTTCAGCTCGTCCCAGGTGTGCTGCCCGAACTCCGACGCCCACAGCCGTTTGTCCGCGTCCCAGGCGAGGCCCTGCACATTGCGGTGCCCCCAGGAGTAGACGACCGAGTCCGGCTCGGGATTCCCGTGCACCGGCTTCCCGTCGGGGGTCATCCGCAGGATCTTCCCGCCCAGCGACTTCCTGTCCTGCGCCAGCGCCGTGTTCCCGGTCTCGCCCGTCCCGGCGTAGAGCATCCCGTCCGGGCCGAAGGCGATCCGCCCGCCGTTGTGGAAGACCCCCCTGGGGATGCCCCTCAGCACCGTGTCCGGCGCCCCCAGCTGCTGGCCGGGCGGCCTCTGCTCGTCGTACCGCATCCGGGCGATGCGGTTGTCGGACTCCGTCGTGAAGTACGCGTACACCAGCCGGTCCGAGGCGAAGTGCGGGGACAGCGCCAGCCCCAGCAGCCCGCCCTCCCCGCCGGGCGCCACCCCGGGCACCCTGCCGATCTGCGTCACCTCGCCCGTGTCCGCCCGGACCCTGCTGATCGTGCCCTTGTCCCGGGAGCCGACCAGCAGGTCCCCTCCGGGCAGCGGGGCAACGCCCCACGGGGAGTCCAGACCCTTCGCCACCTCGGCCGTGACCGTCACGGAGCCCCTGGCGGGCGGCGCCGACGCCCCCGCCCCCGGCGAAGCCCCCGCGGACACCGCCGCCGGCGCCCCCGGCGGTGAGCCCCCCGCCCCCGGCGGCGCCCCGCCCGGCCCGGAGCATCCCGCCGCCAGCAGCGCCCCGCACCCCGCCAGCGCGACCCCGGCCAGCGCCCCCCGGCGCCGCGCCCCCCGGGCCCCCAGGACCCCCGTACCGAAACGCCCTTCCCGCACCGCGCCCCGTACTCCGTACCGCACTCCGTACCGCATCGTCCCGCTCCCCTCCGGTCGGCCCTCCAGTCCTGCCCTTCACCAGACTCAACAGATCCGGCGGGTGCCCGAGTTCCATCGCTCGTACACCCGATCGAGTGGTTGTCGCGGCCGTCCCGACAGGGCCGTTCCAACGGGGCCGTCCCGGTCCCAGGCTCAGTCCCAGGCACCCACCGCCGCCGGCAGCGCCGCGAACCCGGCCAGCTCCCCGGCCGTGAGCCGCACCTCCGCCGCCCCCGCGTTCTCCGCCGCCCAGCGCGCCCGGTCCGCCCCCGGCACCGGCACCACGTGCGGCCCCTGCGCCAGCACCCACGCCAGCGCCACCTGCGCCGCGGTGACCTCCGGCCCGTGCCGCCGGGCCACCCGCCGCAGCTCCGCCACCAGCACCTGGTTCGACGCCATCGCGTGCGCCGTGAACCGAGGGTGCCGCGCCCGCACGTCCGCCTCCTCGAACCCCTGCCCCGGTGTCAGCGTCCCGGTCAGGAACCCGCTGCCCAGCGGCATGGCCGCCAGCACCCCCACCCCCCGCGCCGCGCACCACGGCAGCAGCTGCCACGCGGCCTCCGGCGACCACACCGACAGCTCCGCCTGCACCGCCGTCACCGGGAACACCTGCTGCGCCCGCTCCAGGTGCCGCAGCGTCGAGCGGTACGCCCGGTCCCCGCGCCGCCCCGCCCCCGGCCCGGCCCCCGCGCCCAGCGCGCAGAACCCCAGCGCCCGCACCTTCCCCGCCTGCACCAGCTCCGCCATCGCCCCCCAGGTCTCCTCCACCGGTACCTCCGGATCCACCCGGTGCAGCTGGTAGAGGTCTATGACGTCCGTCCGCAGCCGCCGCAGCGAGGCGTCGCACGCCCGCCGCACGTACTCCGGCCGCCCGTCGGCCACCACGTGCCCCTCGCCCGCCCGCAGCCCCACCTTCGCCGACACGAAGGCCTCGGCCCGCCGCTCGCGCAGCACCCGCCCCACCGCCAGCTCGTTGGTGAACGGCCCGTACAGGTCGGCCGTGTCCAGCAGGTTCGCCCCGAGGTCCAGCGCCGTGTGCAGGGTCCGCAGCGACTCCTCGCCCCGGCGCCGCGACGGCGCGTAGGCCCAGCTCATCGGCATGCAGCCGAGCCCGATGGCCCCCACCGTCAGCGGTCCCGACCCGATCGACCTGCGCTCCACCCCTGCGTCCCCCCTCCCGGCCCTGTCCCGGTCCGGCCCTCAAACTAACGGCTTGATCACGCGGGCTTCGCATAGCCTCGGGATCATGACTGCAACGACCGCGGACGTCTGGCTGCCGTTCCCGCCCGGGGAGATCGACGGCCTCCCCGACTCCTTCCGCTACCGACGGTGGGACGGTGAGGACGAGTTCCCGGCCGACCCGGCCGCCTGCGTCTTCTACGTCACCCCGTACATGAAGTCCCAGAGCGTGACCCTGCGCCCGCTCCCGGCGATGCCCGCCCTGCGCGTCGTCCAGACCCTCACCGCCGGCATCGACCACGTCCTGCCCGGCGTCGGCCTCCTGCGCCCCGGGGTCCGGCTGTGCAACGCGCGCGGCGTCCACGAGGCCAGCACCGCCGAACTCGCCCTGACCCTCACCCTCGCCTCCCTGCGCGGCATCCCCGGCATGGTCCGCGGCCAGGACCGCGAGGAGTGGCGCGGCGGCTTCTACGAGGCCCTCGCCGACAAGTCCGTCCTGATCGTCGGCTACGGGGCGATCGGCGCGGCCATCGAGGACCGGCTCCTGCCCTTCGAGTGCGGCCGGATCACCCGCGTCGCCCGCTCGGCCCGCACCGCCCCGCACGGGCCCGTCCACGCCCTCGACGACCTCCCCGCCCTCCTCCCGGACGCGGACGTGGTCATCCTCTCCACCCCGCTGACCGAGGACACCCAGGGCCTGGCCGGCGCCGCGTTCCTCGGCCGGATGAAGGACGGCGCCCTCCTGGTCAACGTGGCGCGCGGCCCCGTCGCCGACACCAAGTCCCTGCTGGCCGAACTGGAGTCCGGCCGGCTGCGCGCCGCCCTCGACGTCACCGACCCGGAGCCGCTGCCCCCGGGGCACCCGCTCTGGCACGCCCCGAACCTTCTGATCACGCCTCACGTGGGCGGCAGCAGCTCGGCTTTCGAGCCCCGGGCGAAGCGGCTGATCGCCCGCCAGCTCACCCGGTTCGCCGCGGGGGAGCCCGTCGAGAACACCGTTCTGATCACCAACTGAACCACGACGCCCACTCTCCGCGTCCATACGTATGCGAGCAGTTGTCGCACGCCTCCCGTTGGTGACGGAGAGTAGAGAAGCTATGTCGCTGAGTGACGAAAGTGGTGTATCGTCCGGAACAAGGGGCTGCGCCACGTACGTCTGGCGCTGGGGTGAACGGACACTTTGGGGGGCGACGGGCGATGCACGGCCAATGGACGAAGGATCCGATGCGGCAGAGCCGCCGGAGGCGGCGCTGCCGGGACTGGACCGCGCCGGAACGAGCGGGCGAGGGGGACCGGTGAGCCCCCCGGGGGTGGCGCTCCTGACCCGGCCGCCGGTCGCCGGCGGCGGGGGCAAGGGCCTGGGGGCGCAACTCCTCCTCGCGGTGGTCAGCGGCGGCTACGCCGTCGGGGCCGCCCTCGGCTGGGGCTCGGAAGATCTCGCCAAGGTCATGGGCGACTTCGGTCTCAGCACCGCCGGATTACTGGCCGCCGTCTCCTGCTACCACTACGCCCGCGCGATCGACCGCCGCGAGCGCCCCGCCTGGCTGATGTTCGCGTTCTCCTCGCTCATGGGGGCCCTGGGGAACGGCATCTGGGGCTGGTACGAAGTCGTCCTCGACCGGAAGGTCCCCGAGCCCTCGCTCGCGGACTTCGCCTTCCTCTGCTTCGCCCCGCCCGCCATCGTGGGCCTGCTCGTCCTCGCCAAACGCCCGGTCACCCGTGCCGGATGGGTCTGCCTCGCGCTCGACTCCTGGCTCATCGGCGGCTCCCTGCTGACCCTCTCCTGGAGCCTGGCCCTCGCCAACGCCGCGCGCACCGCCCAGTCCGGGGCGCCCGGCAGCGTCCCGCGCGCCGCGCTCTCCCTCGCCTACCCGCTCCTCGACATCGCGCTGGTCTCGATGGTCCTGGTGCTGCACTTCCGGCGCTCGGCCAACAACCGCTCGGCGGTCAACACGGCCATCGCGGCCCTCGCCCTGACCGTCCTGAGCGACGCCCTGTTCACCTCGCCGCTGCTCAACACCACCTACCGCTCCGGGGAGATCCTCGACGCCGGCTGGTTCGCGGGCTCCCTGCTGCTCGCCTACGCCCCCTGGGGGGCCCGCCGCCCGGAACCCCTCCCGAGGCCCGCGCCCCCGCGCGCCGACCGGCCCCACAGCCGACCCATCACCGGTTCCCTGCCCGCCCTCACCCCGTACCTCGCCGCCGCGGTCTGCACGCTCGGCATCCTCTACAACGTGGTGGACGGCCGGAAGGTCGACCGGATGGTGGTCTTCACCGGCTGCACCGTGGTGCTCGCCCTCGTCGTCCGGCAGGGCATCATGCTCCTCGACAACATCGCGCTGACCCAGGAACTGGCACAGAAGGAGAACCACTTCCGCTCCCTCGTCCAGGGCTCCAGCGACGTGATCATGATCGCCGCCCCCACCGGGACCCTGCGCTACGTCAGCCCCGCCGCCGCCGGCGTCTACGGCCGCGAGGCGGAGGAGCTGGTCGGCACCGAACTGGCCGCCCTCATCCACCCCGACGACCTCGGCCGCGTGGTCCACGAGGTGCGCCGCTTCCTGGCCGCCCCGCCCGCCGAAGAACCCACCACCCGCATCGAATGCCGGTTCAAATCCGGCGGCGGGGAATGGCTCAACGTGGAGTCCACCGTCAACCGGCACCAAGGCGGACTCATCCTCAACAGCCGGGACGTCACCGAGCGGGTCCGCCTCCAGGCCCAGCTCCAGCACAGCGCCGAGCACGACCCGCTCACGGACCTCCCCAACCGGGCCCTGTTCACCCGCCGCGTCCGCCAGGCCCTCACCGGCCGCCGCGCGGGCGACCACAGCACCGCCGTGCTCTTCATCGACCTCGACGGCTTCAAGGCCGTCAACGACACCATCGGCCACCAGGCGGGCGACGAGCTGCTCGTCGAGGCCGCCCGCCGCCTCCAGGACGCCGTCCGGGCCGGGGACACCGCCGCCCGGCTCGGCGGGGACGAGTTCGCCGCGCTCATCCTCGGTGACGGCAGCCGCGACCGCAGCGCCCGCGAGTACCAGGTCCACGAGATCGCCGACCGGCTGCGCGCCACCCTCTCCCAGCCCTACCGCATCGCCGGCAGCGAGGTCCGGGTCGCCGCGAGCATCGGCGTGGCCTTCGCCGACCCCGGCATCACCCCTTCGGACCTGATGCGCAACGCCGACCTCGCGATGTACCGGGCCAAGGCGGGCGGCAAGGACCGCGTCGAGCTGTACGCCCCACAGATGCAGGCCGAGGTCGTCCGCAAGGCCGAGCTGGCCGGGAAGCTGCGCACCGCGCTGCACGAGGGCGAGTTCGCCCTGCTGCACCAGCCCGTGGTCTCCCTGGCCGGCGGAGAGGTCAGCGCGGTGGCCGCGCAGGCCCGCTGGCGCTCCGCCCAGGGGATCCTCTTCACCCCGTCCGAGTTCCTCCGAGTGGCCGAACACAGCGAGGGCGGCCCCGGATGCGGCCCGGACCCCTCCCGCGCCGCCGAACTGAGCCGATGGCTGCTCGAAGAGGCGGTGGCCGAGGCCGCCGAGCGCCATCTCGCGGGACACGACGTACCAGTGGTCGTACGGATGACCGCCCAGCGGCTGCTCGACCGCTCGGTGCCCGGCGGCTCCGTGGAGGCCCTGCTCGGCCGGCACGGGCTGCCCTCCGGCGCCCTCGTCCTCGAACTGGCCGCCTCCGACCCCAGGGTCCCCTTCGACGAGCTGGAGCGCCGCCTGACGGCCCTGCACCGGCTCGGCGTCCGGATCGCCCTCGACGGCTTCGGCAGCGGCTACGCGGCCATCAGCGCCCTCCGGCGCCTCCCGGTGGACCTCCTCAAGCTGGACCGGGGCCTGGTCGAGGGCGTCGTCGAGTCCGCCCGCCTGCACAAGATCACCGCCGGATTGTTGCGCATCGCAAACGATCTGGGCATGCAGTCCGTGGCCGACGGCGTGGACCTCCCCGAGCAGGTGGCGGCCCTGCGCGCCATGGGTTGCACCCATGGACAGGGAATGGCGTTTTCCGGCCCGCTCGACGAATACAGGCTGCGCCGCGCGCTCGTGAGAGGTACGTTCCCAGTACCGGGCGGTACGGCCCAGCCCGCCTTGGCCGGGGGCTCGTCCGGTGGCTCGATGGTCATCCATAGAGGCTCAAATAATGAGACGCCCGTCCCACCCGCTTGACATCGACCTCCCGCCGGAGGGAGGGTCAATGCCATGCGCACCCGAATTCTCGTACTTGGAAAGCGCGTCGGCTGAAGCTGGGGCCTGCATGTCCCCGCTCCACACCGCCGACGCGCTCCCCTCGCTTGCCACCTGGCACGAGGGGTTTTTTGTTGCACTGGCACACGCACCCGGACGAGAACCCGGGCACCCCCGCTCCTCGTAAAACCCTCAGCTTCGAGAAGAGAATGCCGATGACCGAGCAGGCCTCCGGGGCCCACCATCCGCAGCCGCGGCCCCGTACGGGTGGGCACCAGCCCACCGCAGTTGAGCACGTCACGGGCGCGCAGTCCCTCATCCGCTCTCTCGAAGAGGTGGGGTGCGACACCGTCTTCGGCATCCCGGGCGGCTGCATCCTCCCGGCCTACGACCCGATGATGGACAGCAAGAAGGTCCGTCACATCCTGGTCCGGCACGAGCAGGGGGCCGGCCACGCCGCCACCGGCTACGCCCAGGCCACCGGCAAGGTCGGCGTCTGCATGGCCACCTCCGGCCCGGGCGCCACCAACCTGGTCACCCCGATCGCCGACGCCCACATGGACTCCGTCCCGCTCGTCGCGATCACCGGCCAGGTCTCCTCCAAGGCGATCGGCACCGACGCCTTCCAGGAGGCGGACATCGTCGGCATCACGATGCCGATCACCAAGCACAACTTCCTGGTCACCAAGGCCGCGGACATCGCCAAGACCATCGCCGAGGCGTTCCACATCGCCTCCAGCGGCCGCCCCGGCCCGGTCCTGGTCGACATCGCCAAGGACGCCCTCCAGGCGAAGACCACCTTCTCCTGGCCGCCGGCCCTGGACCTGCCCGGCTACCGGCCGGTCACCAAGCCGCACGCCAAGCAGATCCGCGAGGCCGCCAAGCTCATCGTCCAGGCCAAGCGCCCGGTCCTGTACGTCGGCGGCGGCGTGATGAAGTCCGGCGCCACGGCCGAGCTGAAGGTCCTCGCCGAGCTGACCGGCGTCCCGGTCTGCACCACCCTGATGGCGCTGGGCTCCTTCCCCGACAGCCACCCGCTGCACGTGGGCATGCCGGGCATGCACGGCTCCGTCACCGGCGTCACCGCGCTCCAGAAGTCGGACCTGCTGATCGCGCTCGGCACCCGCTTCGACGACCGCGTCACCGGCAAGCTGGACAGCTTCGCCCCCTTCGCCAAGGTCATCCACGCCGACATCGACCCGGCCGAGATCGGCAAGAACCGCGAGGTCGACGTCCCGATCGTGGGCGACGCCCGCGAGGTCATCGCCGACCTCGTCCAGGCGGTCCAGGCCGAGCACAACGAGGGCCACACGGGCGACTACACCGCCTGGTGGAAGGACCTCAACCGCTGGCGCGAGACCTACCCCCTGGGCTACGACCTGCCCGAGGACGGCTCGCTCTCGCCGCAGCAGGTCATCGAGCGGATCGGCGCCCTCGCCCCGCAGGGCACGATCTTCACGGCCGGCGTCGGCCAGCACCAGATGTGGGCCTCCCACTTCGTCAAGTACGAGGAGCCCCGCACCTGGCTGAACTCCGGCGGCGCCGGAACCATGGGCTACGCGGTCCCCGCCGCGATGGGCGCCAAGGTCGGCATGCCGGACCGCGCGGTCTGGGCGATCGACGGCGACGGCTGTTTCCAGATGACCAATCAGGAACTGGCAACCTGCGCGCTGAACAACATCCCGATCAAGGTCGCCATCATCAACAACGGCGCCCTCGGCATGGTCCGCCAGTGGCAGACGCTGTTCTACAACCAGCGCTACTCCAACACCGTCCTGCACGGCGACGAGACCGGCCACGACACCGTGGGCTCCCAGCTCGGCGAGTCCGTCGCCCCCCGCCAGGGCACCCGCGTCCCGGACTTCGTCAAGCTGTCCGAGGCCATGGGCTGCGTCGCGCTGCGCTGCGAGGACCCGGCGGACCTGGACAAGGTCATCGCCGAGGCCAACGCGATCAACGACCGCACGGTCGTCGTCGACTTCATCGTCCACGAGGACGCCATGGTGTGGCCGATGGTCGCCGCCGGCACCTCCAACGACGAGGTCATGGCGGCCCGGGGCGTCCGCCCCGACTTCGGCGACAACGAAGACGACTGAGCCGAGAGAGCCTGAGAGAGAGAACGACTCACATGTCCAAGCACACGCTCTCGGTCCTGGTCGAGAACACCCCCGGCATCCTCGCCCGGATCGCCGCCCTGTTCTCCCGCCGCGGCTTCAACATCGACTCGCTCGCGGTCGGTGTCACCGAGCACCCCGACATCTCCCGCATCACCATCGTCGTGAACGTGGAGGACCTCCCGCTGGAGCAGGTGACCAAGCAGCTCAACAAGCTGGTCAACGTGCTCAAGATCGTCGAGCTGGAGCCGTCGAACGCCATCGAACGCGAACTCGTTCTGGTGAAGGTCCGCGCCGACAACGAGACGCGCTCGCAGATCGTCGAGATCGTCCAGCTGTTCCGCGCCAAGACCGTCGACGTGTCCCCGGAGGCCGTCACCATCGAGGCCACCGGCGGCAGCGACAAGCTCAGCGCCATGCTCAAGATGCTGGAGCCCTTCGGCATCAAGGAGCTGGTGCAGTCCGGCACCATCGCCATAGGGCGCGGCGGCCGGTCCATCACGGACCGCAGCCTGCGCTCCCTGGAACGCAGCGCCTGACACTCGCCTGACGCCACGCCTGGACCGGGCGGGACACGCCCGGTTCGCATGGCGAGACCGACAAACTCTTATTCCGTTCCCCGCCGTACGGTGGGTGCAACATCAGCGCACCAAGGAGATATCCCAGTGGCCGAGCTGTTCTACGAGAACGACGCCGACCTGTCCATCATCCAGGGCCGCAAGGTCGCGGTCATCGGTTACGGCAGCCAGGGCCACGCCCACGCGCTGTCGCTCCGTGACTCCGGCGTCGACGTCGTCGTCGGCCTCAAGGAGGGCTCCGGTTCCAAGGCCAAGGCCGAGGAGCAGGGCCTGAAGGTCCTCTCCGTGGCCGAGGCGGCCGCGTGGGCGAACGTCATCATGATCCTGACCCCGGACCCGCTCCAGGCCGAGATCTACGAGGCGTCCATCAAGGACCACCTGCAGGAGGGCGACGCGCTCTTCTTCGGCCACGGCTTCAACGTCCGCTACGGCTTCATCAAGCCCCCGGCCAACGTGGACGTCGCCCTGGTCGCCCCGAAGGGCCCGGGCCACCTGGTCCGCCGCCAGTACGAGGAGGGCCGCGGCGTTCCGTGTATCGCCGCCGTCGAGCAGGACTTCTCGGGCAACGCCTTCGCCCTGGCCCTGTCGTACGCGGCCGGCATCGGCGGCACCCGCGCCGGCGTCATCAAGACCACCTTCACCGAGGAGACCGAGACCGACCTGTTCGGTGAGCAGGCCGTCCTCTGCGGTGGCGCCTCCGCCCTGGTCAAGGCCGGTTTCGAGACCCTGACCGAGGCCGGCTACCAGCCGGAGATCGCGTACTTCGAGTGCCTGCACGAGCTGAAGCTCATCGTGGACCTCATGTACGAGGGCGGCCTGGAGAAGATGCGCTGGTCGGTCTCCGAGACCGCCGAGTGGGGCGACTACATCACCGGCCCCCGCGTCATCACCGACGCCACCAAGGCCGAGATGAAGAAGGTCCTGGAGGAGATCCAGAGCGGCAAGTTCGCCGAGGAGTGGATGGCCGAGTACAAGGCCGGTCTGCCGAAGTACAACGAGTACAAGAAGGCCGACTCCGAGCACCTGCTGGAGACCACCGGCAAGAAGCTCCGCAAGCTGATGAGCTGGGTCGACAACGACGAGAGCTGATCTCGCGCACGGCGGGGCCGGGACACGAGGTCCCGGCCCCGCCGCGCATCCGCCTCGGCCGGCCGCTCCCTTGCGGCCCGGTCGAAAATCGACGGAATGTAGACCTCGAATCGAGCGGATTGTCCACCCCGGCCAATCTCGGACGGGTGATCCTTCCGTACAGGCGGAATCCCGCGCCGGAAGCGCTACTACACTGCTCAACACAACGCGTCAGGCCCACAGTGTCGTGCGTCTTCCACGCGGCTACCCCCTCCACCGCCTGCGGCCGTCGGGACGGCCGTCCGCACTGGACTTGTGAGGACCCACGTGAGCTCGAAACCTGTCGTACTCATCGCCGAAGAGCTGTCGCCCGCCACGGTGGACGCGCTCGGTCCGGACTTCGAGATCCGGCACGTCAACGGCGCCGACCGGGCGGAGCTGCTGCCCGCCATCGTCGACGTCGACGCCATCCTGGTCCGCTCCGCCACCAAGGTGGACGCCGAGGCCGTCGCCGCCGCCAAGAAGCTGAAGGTCGTCGCCCGCGCCGGCGTGGGCCTCGACAACGTGGACGTCTCCGCCGCCACCAAGGCCGGCGTGATGGTCGTGAACGCCCCGACCTCGAACATCGTCACCGCCGCCGAGCTCGCCTGCGGCCTCCTCGTCGCCACCGCCCGCAACATCGCGCAGGCCAACACCGCGCTGAAGAACGGCGAGTGGAAGCGCAACAAGTACACGGGCGTCGAGCTCAGCGAGAAGACCCTCGGCGTCGTCGGTCTCGGCCGCATCGGCGTCCTGGTGGCCCAGCGCATGTCGGCCTTCGGGATGAAGGTCGTCGCGTACGACCCCTACGTGCAGCCCGCGCGCGCCGCCCAGATGGGCGTCAAGATGCTGACGCTCGACGAGCTCCTCGAAGCCGCCGACTTCATCACCGTGCACCTGCCCAAGACCCCCGAGACCGTCGGTCTCATCGGGGACGAGGCCCTGCACAAGGTCAAGCCGTCCGTCCGCATCGTCAACGCCGCCCGCGGCGGGATCGTGGACGAGGCCGCGCTGTACTCGGCCATCAAGGAGGGCCGCGTCGCCGGCGCTGGCCTCGACGTGTACGCGAAGGAGCCCTGCACGGACTCCCCGCTCTTCGAGCTCGACCAGGTCGTCTGCACCCCGCACCTCGGCGCGTCCACGGACGAGGCCCAGGAGAAGGCCGGCATCGCGGTCGCCAAGTCGGTGCGCCTGGCCCTCGCCGGTGAGCTCGTGCCGGACGCGGTCAACGTCCAGGGCGGTGTCATCGCCGAGGACGTGCGCCCCGGCCTGCCGCTCGCCGAGAAGCTCGGCCGCATCTTCACCGCCCTCGCGGGCGAGGTCGCGGTCCGCCTCGACGTCGAGGTCTGCGGCGAGATCACCCAGCACGACGTCAAGGTGCTCGAACTCTCCGCCCTCAAGGGTGTCTTCGAGGACGTCGTCGACGAGACGGTCTCCTACGTCAACGCCCCGCTGTTCGCGCAGGAGCGCGGTGTCGAGGTACGCCTGACCACCAGCTCGGAGTCCCCCGACCACCGCAACGTGGTGACCGTCCGCGGCACCCTGGCGGACGGTCAGGAGGTGTCGGTCTCCGGCACGCTCGCGGGCCCGAAGCACCTTCAGAAGATCGTGGGCGTCGGCGAGTACGACGTGGACCTGGCCCTGGCCGACCACATGATCGTGCTCCGCTACACCGACCGCCCCGGCGTGGTCGGCAAGGTCGGCCAGCTGCTCGGCGAGGCCGGCCTGAACATCGCGGGCATGCAGGTCGCCCGTGCGGAGGAGGGCGGCGAGGCGCTCGTCGTCCTCACCGTCGACGCGGAGGTCCCGGTGGACGTCCTCGCCGCCATCTCTGCGGAGATCGGCGCCGTGTCGGCCCGTACGGTCAACCTCGTCTGACCGTCGCGCGTTCGCTGGTGGAGGGGCCCGGGGTGCACACCCCGGGCCCCTCCGTGTATACGCATGTATTAAACGGATGTCTTGATACCGTAGCGGCATGGGACACCGTGAAGATCTGCTCGAAGGCGCCAAGAAGTGCCTCACCGAGAAGGGGTTCGTGCGGACCACCGCACGCGACATCGTCAGCGCCTCCGGGACCAACCTGGCGTCCATCGGCTATCACTACGGCTCCAAGGACGCACTGCTCACCCAGGCGTTCATCGCCCTGATCGAGGAGTGGGGCGAGGACCGGCAGGCCGGGCTCGCGGGGGCCGCGGGCTCCCTGGAGCGGCTGCGCGCGCTGTGGGACGGGGTCGTCGCCGAGCACGGCACGGCCGGCCCGGTCTGGGCGGCCAGCCTGGAGGTCGCGCTGAGCCGGGACCAGAAGCCGGAACTGAAGTCGATGCTGGCGGCCTCGCAGCTCGAAGGGCGCCGCGGCCTGGTCTCGATGATGACCGGCACCCCAGAGGAGCAGCTGACGGAGCGCGACGAGCGCACGCTCGGAGCGGTCTACCAGGCGCTGCTCAACGGCCTGATGATCCAGTGGCTCTTCGACCCCGCCACCGCCCCGTCGGGCGAGGAGTTCGCGGAGGGGCTGCGGCGGCTGGCCGGCGGGATCGCGGACGCGGAGCGGACCGCGGACGCGGAACGGGCACCCGGCCCTTCAGCCGTTCAGCCGGGCTGACTTGAGGACCATGTGGAGCAGCAGCCGGTCCTCGCCCGCGTCCAGGTCGAGCCCCGTCAGCTGCTCCACCCGGCCCAGCCGGTAGTACAGGGTCTGGCGGTGGACGCCCAGCGCCGCCGCCGCCCGCCCGGCCTGCCCGGCGCAGTCGAGGAACACCTCCGCGGTACGGGCCAGTTCACGGTGGGCCGGGCTCAGCAGGGCCCGCGTGGCGGGGTCGTCCACGGGCCCGGGGGGCAGCGCGCCGAGCATCCGGTAGGGCCCGATCCCCGCCCACTGGGCCACCGGCCCGAGCCGTGGCTCCGCGGCGGCCGCCCGCGAGGCGGCGACGGCCTGCCCCCAGGCGGCGGGCAGCTCCGAGAGCCCCCGCACGGGATCGGACACCCCGGCGGTCACCCCGTGGACCCCGGGCCCGGCTCCCGCGGCGGCCTCCGCCCCCGGCCCCCCGGCCGCAGCGGCCCGCGCGGGCCCGGCCGACGCGCCGGACGCGGCCGCCCGGGCCACCCCGGCCGTCCGGGTGCCCCCCGCCGTCCCGGCGGCGGGCGCCGCCCGGGGCAGGAGGCGGCCCAGGGCCGTCAGGGCCGGGGCCAGGGCGTCCGCGGAGCGCAGGCGCAGCAGGACCGCCAGCCGGTCCCGGGCCGCCTGGCCGCCGGGCCCCGCCGTGTCGGCCGGTACGACGCACACCGCCGCCGCCCCCGGCACCGACGAGGGCGCCTCCCCGGCCCACGGGGCCACGCACACCGCCGCGTGGAGCCCCTCTGCCCCCGCCCCCAGGGCCAGGCGCAGCGCGGCCACCGCCATGTCCTGCTGCCAGCCCCGCCCGGCGGTGAGCACCGCGAGGAACTCCCGGGAGAGGTCGGCGCCCGCCTTGGCCTCCTCGGCCAGCAGCAGCCCGATCCGCTGGGCCACCTCCATGGCCGCCTCCAGGGCCTCCGGCGCCGGCCCCGGGTCCCGGTCGAGCAGCCACACGTAGCCCTGGACGATGCCCCGGTACCGCACGGGCAGGCAGATCCGCCCCCGGAAGACCCCCGCGTCGGGCGCCGCCGGGATCCGGACGGGCCCGGTGGCGCGGGCGATGCCGAAGGCCTCGAACCAGGCCCGCACGGCCGCCGTGGACTGCCGGGTCAGGATCGAGCGGGTGCGCACCGGGTCCATCGCGAGGTCGTCCTCGCTGTCGTGCGCGCCGAAGGCGATCAGGCGGAAGTCCCGGTTCTCCAGCGTCGCCGGGGCGCCGAGCAGCGCCGAGATCTCGTCCACCAGGTCCTGGTAATCGCCCTTCACGGGCACATTCTCCCACCCCCGGGCCGCCCCTTCAGACAGATGTATGAGATCCGGGACACGGATGCGTGACAGCTGTCGATGGCAGAGGATCGTGGAGATCCTTAGGTTTCACGGTGGTTTTACTTGCGTTTTCCTTACGGCCGCAGCACACCCCGGCGGCGCCCGTATCTCCGCTTCTGCCACCCGTTGGAGGTGCCCCGTGCTGGGTCCCGCGATCCTCGCCGCTTCGCGCAGCGACAAGATGCGCCGAATCGTCTCTGCCGCCCCGGTGACCAAGCCGGTGGTCAACCGCTTCATCCCCGGTGAGACGGTCGAGCAGGTCATCCCGATCGTCGAGGAGCTCACCCGCAAGGGCCTTGAGGTCACCCTCGACGTCGTGGGCGAGGACATCACCGCCGTCGAGCAGTCGTACGCCGCCCGGGACGCCTACCTGGAGCTCATCGAGCGCCTCAAGGAGCTGGGGCTGGGCGAGGCGGTCGAGATGTCCGTCAAGCTGTCGATGTTCGGCCAGGCGCTGGAGGGCGGCCACGAGCTCGCCCTCGCCAACGTCCGCCCGGTCGTCGAGGCCGCCGCCGCCATCGGCACCACCGTGACCCTCGACGCCGAGGACCACACCACCCTCGACTCGATGTTCGCCATCCACGAGGAGCTGCGCCGGGACTTCCCGCAGACCGGCTGCGTGATCCAGGCCTACCTCTTCCGCACCGAGGCCGACGCCCGCCGCCTGGCCGCCGCCGGCAGCCGCGTCCGGATCGTGAAGGGCGCCTACAAGGAGCCCGCCGAGGTCGCGTACCTGGACAAGGCCGAGATCGACAAGGCGTACGTCCGGATCATGCGCATCCTCATGGAGGGCGACGGCTACCCGATGATCGGGTCGCACGACCCGCGCCTGATCTCCATCGCGCAGGAGCTCGCCCGGCAGGCCGGGCGCAAGCTGGACGAGTACGAGTTCCAGATGCTCTACGGCATCCGCAGCGAGGAGCACCTCCGGCTCGCCTCCGAGGGTCATCGCATGCGGGTCTACACGGCCTATGGCACGGACTGGTACGGCTACTTCATGCGCCGCCTCGCGGAGAAGCCGGCCAACCTGCTGTTCTTCCTCCGCTCGATGATCACCAAGAACTAGCCAAGAACCAGGTCAAGGAGTTATCGCCCCATGGATGCTGTGACCCAGGTCCCCGCCCCGGTCAACGAGCCGGTCCACTCGTACGCCCCGGGCAGCGCGGAGCGCGCGCGCCTCGAAATCCAGCTCAAGCAGCTGTCCGAGAACCCGATCGACCTCCCGATGACGATCAACGGCGTCAAGCGGATGGGTGGCGGCGAGCGCTTCGACGTCGTCCAGCCGCACGACCACAAGTCGGTCATCGGCACGTACGCCAACGCCACCCAGGCCGACGCCCAGGAGGCCGTCGACGCCGCCCTGGCCGCCGCCCCGGCCTGGCGCGCGATGTCCTTCGACGACCGCGCCGCGATCATCCTGCGCGCCGCCGAGCTGCTGGCCGGCCCGTGGCGCGAGAAGCTGGCCGCCTCCACCATGCTGGGCCAGTCGAAGACCGCGCAGCAGGCCGAGATCGACACCCCGTGCGAGCTCGTCGACTTCTGGCGCTTCAACGTCCACTTCGCCCGCCAGATCCTGGCCGAGCAGCCGGCCGCGAACTCCGCCGGCGTGTGGAACCGCAGCGACCACCGCCCGCTCGAAGGCTTCGTCTACGCGATCACCCCGTTCAACTTCACGGCCATCGCCGGCAACCTGCCGACCGCCCCGGCCCTGATGGGCAACGTGGTCGTCTGGAAGCCGTCCCCGACGCAGACCCACTCCGCGGTCCTCCTCATGGAGCTCCTGGAGGCGGCCGGCCTGCCCAAGGGCGTCATCAACCTGGTGACCGGCGACGGCATCGCCGTCTCCGAGGTGGCCCTGAACCACCCCGAGCTGGCCGGCATCCACTTCACCGGCTCGACCAAGACCTTCCAGTACCTGTGGAAGACGGTCGGCAACAACATCGAGAAGTACCGCTCGTACCCGCGCCTGGTCGGCGAGACGGGCGGCAAGGACTTCGTCGTCGCGCACCCGTCCGCGGACCGCGCGATCCTGAAGACCGCCCTGACCCGCGGCTCCTTCGAGTTCCAGGGCCAGAAGTGCTCGGCCTCCTCGCGCGCCTACGTCCCGGCGTCGATCTGGAACGACGGCTTCAAGGAGCAGTTCGCGGCCGAGGTCGACGGCATCGCCATGGGTGACGTCCGCGACCTGTCGAACTTCATCGGCGCGGTCATCGACGAGCGCTCCTTCGCGAAGAACAAGGCCGCCATCGACCGTGCGAAGGCCGACCCGACCTGCACGATCGTCGCGGGCGGCACGTACGACGACACGGAGGGCTACTTCGTCCGCCCGACCGTCATCGAGTGCACGGACCCGGAGAACGAGGTCTTCACGACCGAGTACTTCGGCCCGATCCTCGCGGTGCACGTCTACGACGACGCGGAGTACGACGCGATGCTGGCCCAGATGGAGAACGTCTCGGCGTACGCCCTGACCGGCTCCGTCATCGCCCAGGACCGCTACGCGGCGGCCGACACGATGGAGAAGCTCCGCTTCGCGGCGGGCAACTTCTACATCAACGACAAGTCGACCGGCGCCGTCGTCGGCCAGCAGCCCTTCGGCGGCGGCCGTGCCTCGGGCACCAACGACAAGGCGGGCGCGGCGTCCAACCTGCTCCGCTGGACCTCGACCCGCTCCATCAAGGAGACCCTGGTCCCGCCGACCGAGTACGGCTACCCCCACATGGGCTGACCCCGGCCCCTGCTGAACCCCGCCCCCGCTCCGGTACCCCCAAGCCCGGAGCGGGGGCGGTCTCCATTTCCCCCCTCGGCAACTCCTGCTAGCCTGAGCACAGTTGTCGTGTACGGCGACCAGCTCCGCCACTCGGGCCCGGTATCCCGAGGGAGCCAAGGGCTCTGACGAGTTCCCGTACGGGGTGGGACAGACCGCTAGGAGATACGCAACCTCTACGCGCCCGTACCGGGGCCGGCGCCCGGGGAGACGTATGTCCAGGCGTACAGACAATCACCACCGTGCCGCGTCCATCTGCCGCGCAGCCACCGGATTGCCGCACCGTACCTGCCTCAGCTGGGCCGAAGCCGGTCTGATCACCCGCCGCCTACCTGTGCCCGACGCGGCCGACTCGGCCCAGCGCGCCTTCGAAGCAATGGTCGCGCTGACCGCAGGCGACGCCCTTCGCGACGGACAGCTCGACGGGGCTGTGTTCGGCGTCGTCGCCGCTGTGCCGTCGGCGGACGGCCTCGCCCTCCGGCTCCACAAGCGGATGGCCCGGCGGGTCGTCACCGAGCTGCTGCCCCGTCTCGACGAGGGGTACGGGGGCCTGCGCGGGGTGCCCGGCCTGCGGGTCACCTCCGACACGGAGGGGCTGACCCTGCGGGATGCCGCCGGCGGCGGAACCATTCGCCTGCGGGACGTCCCCAGCTCCTGGCGGCTTCCGGACGACGGCGACGGGCTGCGGTACGTGGGCCGCATCGCAGGCGGCGCGCCACATCCTGCTGAGCTGGAGGAACTACACCTCTGGACGCACACCGCGATGGCCGGGCCGGACCCTGCCTCCCGCGACCGTCTGCTGAGTCGGCTGCTTCGCCGTCCGGCGCTGGTCAACCGTACGGGGAGCGCCCACGGCTGGGTGAACTCGTACTGCCACCAGTACCAGGACCTCGTGCTGGAGTGGTGCTGCGCTCCTGGAGCCCGGGAGATGGAGCAGTTGCTGCGCCGCAGTGGTCTTGCCGAGCCCCAGGCAGGGGGGTACCCCGAACCGGGTGCGTCGGCCGCCCGTCCCGGCGTGATCAGGCTCGGCGGTGCAGAGGTGACCGTTCGGTGCATGGACTTCACACACACGGACGGGGAGATCGCCCGGGCCACCGCGTCGATCGAGCGGAGGTACCAGTGATGCTGACCGCGGCGGTCCTCACGGCGGCCGTACTCGGCGTCGCCAAGGTCGTACGAGACTGGCTCATCCTGCGCCACGTGCGGGCGGCCATGGACGCCGGTACGCCCGAGGACCGCGTGCGGATCGGGATGCGGCTCGCGGAGGCGCTGGGTGGGCAGCCGGGCCCGACGCCGCCCGCCAGGCCCGACAGCGGCGCCTAGACCTCGAAGAGGACCTGGTCCAGGGACTTGCGGATCAGGTCCGGGACCTCGCAGTCATCCGACGGGTAGCCCACCGGGATCACCGCGAAGGCCTTCTCGTTCTCCGGGCGGCCCAGGACGTGGCTCAGGAAGCGCATCGGGCTCGGGGTGTGGATGAGGGCCGCCAGGCCCGAGAGGTGGAGGGCCGTCAGGAGCATGCCGACCGCGATGCCGACCGACTCGTCCACGTAGTAGTGCTTGCGCTTGTCCCCGTCCGGGCCGAGCCAGTACCGCTGCTGGAAGACCACGATCAGGGCCGGGGCGTCCGTCAGGTGGGTCTTGACGGCGTCGGTGCCGATGGGGCGCAGGGCCGCCAGCCATTCGTCGCCGAGGCGGCCGTCGTAGGAGATCTGCTCCTCCTGTTCGGCGGCGGCGCGGATCTGCCGGCGGACCGCCGGGTCCTTGACCAGGACGAACGTCCACGGCTGCTGGTGCGCCCCCGAGGGCGCGGTGGCGGCGCAGGCGATGGCGTCGCGGACCGCCTGTTCGGGGACGGGGTCGGAGGAGAAGTGGCGCACCGTGCGGCGTTCGTCCATCCGGGCCCGCAGTTCCGCCGCGCGCGCGAGGGACTCGGGGCCGGGCATGCGCGCGGGACGGTAGGCGACGGGCCGGTAGGGCTGGCCATGGGTGGGGGTCCACTGCTGGGTCTCTGGCGACATGCGCAGATCTTCACGCGGTGGCACCCCTGTGGCCAGGGTCGCGGCAGCGGCCAACGCCCGTTGTGTACGGGGATGGGGGTTATGGCGCTGGCGAACGTCGGTCGATTCGCGGAGCGGGACGACGGCCCGGCACGCTCCGCCCCCGGTCGGCCGGGGCGCTGTCGCCGGGCCCGTCGGGGCGTTCCGGCGGCGTCGGCCGGGCCGCCGCCCGCCGCCGGACCACCGCGGCCGCCCGGGGGCCGCGGACCGGCGTCGACCTGCGGGGCGGCGCCGGGCGGGGACTGGACCGGCCGCCGCGGCCGGCCGCGCCGGAGGGGCTCCGGATACCCCCCGGCGGGAGCGGGCGCCGCGCCGCGGGAGCGTACGGCGGGGAGCCGGGGGAGGCCGGGCCCCCGCGTGTTTCCGGCCTTTCCCGGTCGGGCTCCCCGCCGCGGTGCGGGGTCAGCTGCCCGTGATGCTCGCAGCGCCCGTTTCGATGTGCCCCGTGTAGCGGCGGGACCAGGTGCCGTCGGAGTCGGCCAGGACGGTGAAGTCGTACCAGCCCTTGCTGTAGGCCACCGCGTTGAAGAAGTCCTCGCGGGAGGAGTTCGCCGGGACCGTGTACGTCCAGGGGCCGTCCGAGCGGTAGGCGTTCGAGCGGATGGTGAAGGTGACCGGGGAGGCCGAGGCGTTGGTCATCTTGAACCAGATCGCCATCTTGCCGGTGCCCGACTCGACCGCGTAGCGGGCCGCGACCTCCAGGGACCCGCCGGGCTTGGTCGCGTCGCCGATGAACCGGCGCAGGAAGCGGTTCGGGCCGTACATCGAGATGTCGTACTTGCCCGAGCCGGCGCCCAGGCCGATGGAGAAGTAGTCGGAGGACGTGGCCCCGGGCTCCACCGTGTACTGCCAGGCCCCCGTGTCCCGGTACTGGTGCGGGTGGATCGAGAAGTGCGCCGCCCGCCGGGCTTGCGAGCCCTGGTTCGTCATCGAGAACCAGGCCAGGATCTTGCCCATCGGCCCGAACTCGAAGCGGTCCAGGTTGCCGTTGACCTGGTACGGGAGGGCGCGGGCCGGACGCGTTCCGGCCTCCTGGACCGGCAGGGCGTTGTCCTGCGGCACCGGGTTGGGCAGCGGGCCGCAGGTGGACTGGCCGATGACCTTCGCCGTGGAGGGCAGGCCCGCCGGGACCCCGTACACGGGGTGCGCGAAGTCGAAGACGCCCGTCAGGTCGCCGGTCACCTTGCGGCGCCAGGCGCTGATGTTGGGGCAGAGGGCGGGGGTGCCCAGGGCCGTCGTCCAGGTCTCCATGAAGCGCAGGACGGAGGTGTGGTCGAAGACCTCGGAGCTGACCCAGCCGCCGCGCGTCCAGGGGGACATCACCAGCATAGGGACGCGGAAACCCAGGCCGATCGGGACGCCGTCGATGTACTCGTCCGGGGTGCCGGGCGGGGCCACCGGCGGGGCGACGTGGTCGAAGAAGCCGTCGTTCTCGTCGTAGTTGAGGAACAGGACCGTGGAGTCGAAGACCTCCGGGTTCGCGGCGAGCGCGCGGTAGACCAGGTCCACGAAGTGCGCGCCGTCGCCGGGTGGGGCGTAGGGGTGCTCCGAGAAGGCCTCGCTCGCCACCACCCAGGACACCTGGGGCAGGGTCCCGGCGACCACGTCGGCGCGGATCGCCGCCGCGATGTCGTCCGGGGTGGAGCCGGTGACCTTGGGGACGGAGGCCATGCCCCGGTCCCACAGCGGGTTCCCGGGGGCGGCGTCCGTGAACTTCCTGAAGTAGGCGAGGCCGTTGTCCCCGTAGTTGTCCTGGGCGTTCTGGTAGACCTTCCAGGTCATCCCGGCCCGCTGGAGGGCCTCCGCGTAGGTCTCCCAGGTCAGGCCCGACTCGTCGCCGCCGTCCTTGCTGCCCGCGTCCACCTTGCCGCTCCACAGGAAGGTGCGGTTGGGGCCGGTGGCGCTGAGGGTGGAGCAGAAGTAGGCGTCGCAGATCGTGTAGTTGTCGGCGAGCCCGTAGTGGAAGGGGATGTCGGCCCGCTCCAGGTGGCCCAGGGTGTGGGTCTTGCCGACGCCGGCGACCCAGTTATCCATCCGGCCGCCGTTCCACGCGGCGTGCTGCGAGGTCCAGCTGTGCGGGAGGTCGCCGGTGCACTGGGCCAGGGTCGCGCTGTCGGCGCCGCCCGCCGCCGGGGTGGCGGACAGCTTCCACGGGTACTGGCGGCCGCCCCAGTTGGGCTGGTTGAAGGTGCCCCAGCCGCCCGGGATGTTGCCGCAGGCGCGGTCGCCGAAGCCGCGGACGCCCTTGAGCCTGCCGAAGTAGTGGTCGAAGCTGCGGTTCTCCTGCATCAGGATCACCACGTGCCTCACATCGGTGATCGTGCCCGTCGCGGCGGCCGCGGCCGCCGTCGTGGGCAGGGCGGCGGGCAGGGCCGCCCCCGCCACGAGCCCGGCGCCGATCCCCACGAAACCCCTGCGGCTGATGGGTGTCACTGGCTGCTCGCCTCCAACTCAAGTGCCCGGCTGGCACATTGTCGGCAAGCGTGGCGGCGGCCGCCTCAAAGGTCTACATCCGTGCGGTAAGAAATCGGTGAACATCCGGTCGGCAGGAATCAACCGGTCGTGCGGACCAGCATCTTGCCCAGGTTCTCCCCGCGCAGCATGCCCAGGAACGCCTCCACCGTGTGGTCGAAGCCCTGGAGAACGGTGGTGTCGGTGCCGATCCGGCCGCTGCGCAGGTGCGGGACCAGGAAGTCCTCCAGCTCGTCCTGAAGATTGGTGTGGTTTCGAACCAATACTCCTTCCAGCCGCAGGGACTTGTGCACCACCTCGAAGAGGTTGCGGGGCGCGGCCGGCGAGCGGTCGCCGTTGTACATCGAGATCGCGCCGACCCAGGCGATCCGCCCGTACTCGCGCAGGGAGTCGATCGCGCCCTCCAGGTGGTCGCCGCCCACGTTGTCCACGTAGACGTCGATCCCGTCCGGGGCGGCCTGCGCCAGCTGCTCGCCGACCGGGCCGTCGTGGTAGTCGAAGGCGGCGTCGAAGCCGAGGGCCCCGGTGAGGTGGGCGACCTTCGCCGCCGAGCCGGCGCTGCCGATGATCCGGCGGGCGCCGAGCAGCCGGGCGATGTGCCCGGTGGCGGTGCCGACGCCGCCCGCCGCGGCGGAGACGAACAGGTCCTCGCCCTCGCGCAGGGCCGCGGTCCGGGTGAGGGCGGCGTAGGCGGTCAGGCCCGTGCCGCCCAGGATCGACAGGTAGGCCTCCAGCGGGACGCCCTCGTGGCCGCGGAGCTTGCGGGTGCCGTCCACGCCCAGGGTGACCAGGGCGTGGGTGCGCCAGCCGGCCCGGTGGAAGACGAGGTCCCCCTCCGCCAGGCCCGGGTCGCGGGAGGCGAGCACCCGGCCCACCGACCGCCCCTCCAGCGGGGCGTTCAGCTCGAAGCCGCCCTCGCCGCCGTCCATCAGCCCCCGGTGGTACGGGTCGACGGACAGCAGCAGGTTCTCCACCAGGGCGGTGCCGGGGGCGGGTTCGGGGACGGGCGAGGAGACGTACGCGAAGTCGGAGGCGACGGGGAAACCCGTCGGGCGGGCGATCTGGTGGACGGCGTGAGCGGTGTCGGCGTTCATGGCGACGACGGTAGGAAGGAATCCCGGGCCCGGGCAGGGGGTTGCCCTCATGGAAGCCGCACATCCATGAACACCGCTCATACACCGAGGTGGGAACCCCCGTGACCGAACTCGCCCCGCAGGAACTCAGGGTGCTGGTCGCCGTCGCCGAGACGGGCGGCTTCTCCGCCGCGGCAGGCCGGCTCGGCATCAGCCAGTCGGCCGTCTCGCACTCGGTGCGCGGCAGCGAGGGCAAGGTCGGCGCGGTGCTGTTCGAGCGCGGCCGCTCCGGCGCCAGCCCCACCCCGGCGGGGGAGCGGGCCGTGGCCCTCGGGCGGCGCATCCTGCGCCTGTACGAGGTCCTCGGCGCGGAGGCCCGGGCCGCCGGCCGGGCCGCGGCCGGCGGCGCGGGCGGGGCCGGCGGCGCCCTGGAGGGGACCCTGCGCGTCGCCGCCTTCCGCAGCGCGGCCCTGCACCTGCTGCCGCCCGCGCTGGAGCGCCTCGCCGTCCTGCACCCCGGGATCCGGCCCGAGGTGCGGGTGGTGCGCGAACTCGGCCCCGGGACGGCGGGGGAGGTGGCGGCCGGCCGGGCGGACCTGGGGATCGCGACGCTGGGCGCGCCCGGCGACGTACCGCCCGGGCTGCTGACCGGGGTGCTCGCCAGCGAGGCGTACGCACTGGTGCACCCCGCCGGACACCCGGACCCGAAGACGCTGCCGCTGCTGGACTGGGACGAGAACTGCGGTTCCTACACCCGTCGGTGGTGGGCGGCCCAGGACTGGATCCCTGCGGCCACGGTCAAGGCGGAGGACGACGCGATGGTGCTGACAATGGTCGGCCGGGGCCTGGGGATGGCGATCATGCCCGAGCTGTCGCTCCGCGAGGCCACCGACTCCGTCGAGATCGCCGATCTGGGGCCGCAGAGGCCGGTGAGGAAGGTGGGATACGTCACCACATCGGAATCGGCCTCCACCCTCGCGGTCAGGGCTCTGATCAGGGAACTCAGGGCCGTAGCGGCCTGAAAACGGAGCCGCTGGGCGGGGCCTTCCGAGGGGTTTCGCATCTCAGATAGTAGGAAGTCCGAGTAATTGCGGAGACATACAGCCGCACCTGTCCTAGCTTTGTAGGAGCCGAACGTCTCGCACATCCAGCGAATGGCGGTCGTGAGCGCGCGCCCCTGGCAGGCAACCCCTGCGGCGCACGGCTCCCCGCCTCTTCCGGCGCCTTGAAGGAACCCCTCATCCGTGGCCCCGCCACGCCGTGATCTCAAGGAGTCGATCACCATGACCCCCACCACCGCCGCCTCCCGCCGCGTCCGCCACTCCTCCCCGGCCGACGACGACCGCAAGAACGCCGCGGCCGCCCTGCAGCGCGCCCTGGACCGCCGTGACAACGGCGGCTCGACCGGGCACTGAGCGTCTCGGGCCTTCGGGCATATCGCGTCCATATGGTGGACGCGATATGCCCGAAGGCTGGGACAAGGAGTACGGTTCCGGCATGTCGACCAGCATCAATCTCGCAGTGATCCCCGGTGATGGCATCGGCCAGGAAGTCGTGGCTCAGGGCCTCAAGGTCCTTACCGCGGTCCTGCCGCAGGATGTGAAGCTGGAGACCAAGGAATACGACCTCGGCGCCCAGCGCTGGCACCGCACCGGCGAGACGCTCCCGGACGCCGAGCTCGAAGCGCTCAAGCACCACGACGCGATCCTCCTCGGCGCCATCGGCGACCCGTCGGTCCCGTCCGGCGTCCTGGAGCGCGGTCTGCTGCTGAAGCTCCGCTTCGCCTTCGACCACTTCATCAACCTGCGCCCCTCGAAGCTCTTCCCGAACACGGCCACCCCGCTGGCCGGTCGCCCGGACATCGACTTCGTCGTCGTCCGCGAGGGCACCGAGGGCCCGTACACCGGCAACGGCGGCAGCCTGCGCACCGGCACCCCGGCCGAGGTCGCCACCGAGGTCAGCGTCAACACCGCGTACGGTGTGGAGCGCGTGGTGCGGGACGCGTACGAGCGGGCCGACTCCCGTCCGCGCAAGAAGCTGACGCTCGTCCACAAGAACAACGTCCTCGTGTACGCGGGCCACCTGTGGAAGAACATCTTCGACAAGGTCGGCCAGGAGTACCCCGAGGTCACCACCGACTACCTGCACGTCGACGCCGCGACGATCTTCTTCGTCACCCAGCCCGAGCGCTTCGACGTCATCGTCACGGACAACCTCTTCGGTGACATCCTCACCGACCTGGCCGCCGCCGTCACCGGCGGGATCGGCCTGGCCGCCTCCGGGAACATCAACCCGACCGGCGCCTTCCCGTCGATGTTCGAGCCCGTCCACGGCTCGGCCCCGGACATCGCCGGCACCGGCAAGGCCGACCCGACCGCGACGATCCTGTCCGTCGCCCTCCTGCTGCGCCACCTCGGCTACGAGGGGCAGGCCGTGCGCATCGAGGAGGCCGTCTCCGCCGACCTCGCCGAGCGCGACGGAACCTTCCGCTCCACCGACGCGATCGGCGACGCCCTCGCCGCGCGAGTAGCCGGCTGACCCGGCAGCGCCACTCAGAAGCCGCCGGGTACGCACCATCACCCGGCGGCTTCTCCTGCACGGCCCCGGGTGCCACCATCTCCCGTGGGCCGCATCACCCCGTTTCACCGACGACCCCCGCGCGCGCGATAATCGAACGCGAGGCCGCGGTATACGGGGAAGCTCGGACGTCCTGGTACGTACGCATGAGCGCGGTCCGCCATACACAACGGTGAAGGACAAGCACTCATGACGACGCCCACGATCGAGCTCAAGCCCTCCTCGAACCCGCTGTCCGACGCGGAGCGAGAGGCGATCCTGGCCAGCCCCGGCTTCGGCCGCCACTTCACCGATCACATGGTGACGATCAAGTGGACCGAGGGCCGCGGCTGGCACGACGCCGAGCTGGTCCCCTACGCGCCGCTGTCGATCGACCCGGCCAACATGACCCTGCACTACGCGCAGACGATCTTCGAGGGGCTCAAGGCCTACCGCCAGCCCGACGGTACCGTCGCCACCTTCCGTCCCGAGGCCAACGCCGAGCGCTTCCGGGCCTCCGCCCGCCGCATGGCCATGCCGGAGCTGCCGACCGAGCTGTTCATCGAGGCCTGCGACGCCCTGATCAAGCAGGACAGCGGCTGGGTGCCGAACTCCGGCGAGGCCTCCCTGTACCTGCGCCCGTTCATGTTCGCCTCCGAGGTCGGCCTGGGCGTCCGCCCGGCCAACGAGTTCCTGTTCATGGTCATCGCCTCGCCCGCCGGCGCCTACTTCCCCGGTGGCGTCAAGCCCGTCTCCGTCTGGCTGTCGGAGGAGTACGTCCGCGCCGTCAAGGGCGGAACCGGCGCCGCCAAGACCGGCGGCAACTACGCCGCCTCCCTCGTCGCCCAGGCCCAGGCGGCCTCGCACGGCTGTGACCAGGTCGTCTGGCTGGACGCCGTCGAGCACCGCTGGATCGAGGAGATGGGCGGGATGAACCTGTACTTCGTGTACGGCGACCGCATCGTCACCCCCGAGCTGACCGGCTCCCTCCTGCCGGGCATCACCCGCGACTCCCTCCTCACCATCGCCCGCGACCTCGGCTACACCGCCGAGGAGGGGCGCATCTCCACCGAGGACTGGAAGCGCGACAACGAGAACGGCACGCTGACCGAGGTCTTCGCCTGCGGCACCGCCGCCGTCATCACCCCGGTCGGCTCGGTCAAGTCCGAGCGCGCCAACTGGACCCAGGGCGACGGCGAGCCCGGCGAGGTCACCATGAAGCTCCGCAAGGCGCTCCTGGACCTCCAGACCGGTCACCGCGCCGACACCCACGGCTGGATGCACCCGCTCGGCTAGAGCGCGCACCCCGAACGGCCGAAGGCCCCCGCGCACTGGGCGCGGGGGCCTTCGGCCGTTCCCGGGCGGGGAGGAGCGGGTCGGTGCTCCCGCCGCCCTTACGCTTCGACCGCCACCGCGGTCCGCTCCGCCTGCTCCGCGGGCCCGGCGGCCGCGTCCGCCGGCGAGCGGAGGGTCAGCGCCAGGTAGATCGCGCCGCCGACCAGCCCCGACAGGACGAAGCTGCAGTCCACCCCGCCGGTGAGGGCCAGCAGCGGGCCCTCGTACACCGGGGTCGACACGGCGGCCAGTCCCACGACCGCGCCGGCCGCCCAGGAGGCGGTGGCGCGGAGGTTCCAGCCCCCGCGGTACCAGTAGACGCCCCCGCGGGCCCGGCGGTTGAACACCTGGAGGGCGTCGGCGTCGTACTCACCGCGGCAGCGGACGTAGCCGATCAGGGTGATCACGGCCCACGGGGTGCCGATCGCGGTCAGCAGCAGGACGAACGACGTCATCGCGGACTGGACGTTCCACTCGAAGGACCCGAAGAAGACGAACGCGGTGGCGACGGCCGCGGCGATCACGGTGGCCTTCGTACGGGTGGCCTTCGGCACGATGGCGTCCAGGTCCAGGCCCATGGAGTAGAGCATCAGGCCGGCGTTGCCCACCGAGCCCGCCGCGGCGGCGAAGAGCAGCGGCACGAGGTACCAGAAGGGGGCGGCGGCCACGAGCGGTCCGGCGTAGTCGGCCCCGGCCCGGGCGGCCAGCGCGGTGTACGTGCCGAAGAGCTGCGGGACCAGCAGGCCGAAGAGCAGGCCGGTACAGGTGGCCCAGTAGACCGTGCGGGAGCTGTGCCGGCGCGGGGAGACGTAGCGCGTGTAGTCGCCGAGCAGGGTGATGAAGGCGACCGGGCCGCTGAGCCCGGCGGCGACGACGGCGAGGATCCAGGTCGGCCAGAAGGAGCCCAGCAGGTACGAGGTGTCCGGCGGGGCGGCGGTGGTGAAGCCGGGGGCGTAGGCGTATATGCCGACGCCCAGCAGGATCACCATGACGATCGAGAGCGCCTTGCTCATGCGCAGCAGCAGCCGGTAGCCGAACACGGCCCCGACCACGGTGAACGCCGCCAGCACCCCGTACATCAGGGAGTGCGTGAGGCCGTTGTCCGGCAGTCCGACGAGGCGGGTCAGCGTGCCCACCATCACGTCACCGCCGATCCACAGGGTCAGCGCCGTGTAGCCGAGCGCGAGCAGCAGGCCCACGACCGAGCCCACGAGGCGCCCGCGTACGCCGAACTGCGCTCCGCTGGAGGTCGACAGGTTCGTCGCGGTCCGCAGGGACACCAGCGCGAGCGGCGCGGTGAAGGCGATACCGACCACGGTGCCGGTCACGATGGCGGTGAGCGAGGGGACCAGACCCAGTCCGAAGGACGGGGGCAGCCAGCCGAAGACGATCACACCGAGGCAGAGGTTGGAGCCGAGCAGGATCGACATCAGGTCACGGGGACCGCTCGTCCGCTCCTCCTCCGGGATGGTGTCGACTCCGCGCTGTTCGATGGGCATGGGGGGACTCCCTTGGCACGGCGGGGGTGGGGGGTCTATTCGTTTGAGCGACACTCAATGTGACTCAAGCCCTGCTCCCAGGTCAATGATTCCCAGCAGAGAAATGAAGAGTTAGAGTGATGCTCTAACCCATCGACTCAAAAGGTGGTGGATCGGCGTGCGGCTGACCCCTACGGAGCGCGACCGGCTGCTGCTGCGCAGCGCCGCAGAACTGGCCAGGGCCCGCCGGGCCCGGGGCCTGCGGCTCAACGTCCCCGAGGCCACGGCGCTGATCGCCGACACGGTCTGCGAGGCGGCGCGCGACGGCAAGCGCCTGGCGGAGGCCATCGAGGAGGCCCGGAGCGTCCTCGGCCCCGGCGACGTACTGCCCGGCGTGGCCGACGTGGTCACCGAGGTGCACGTGGAGGCCGTCTTCGACGACGGGTCCCGCCTCGCGGTGGTCTCGTCCCCCATCCAGGGCGCCGCCCCGCTCGGCGAGGACGCCCCCGGGGCGGTCGTACCCGGCCCCGGCGCTCCCCAGCCGGAGCCGGTCGTGCACCTGAGGGTGCGCAACACCGCATCCGTGCCGGTGAGCGTCACCTCCCACTTCCACTTCTTCGAGGCCAACCCCCGCCTGGACTTCGACCGCGCCGCGGCCTACGGCATGCGGCTGTGCGTCCCGGCCGGCTCCTCCGTGCGGTTCGACCCGCACGGCGAGGGCGAGGTGGGCCTGGTCCCGATCGGCGGCGCCCGGATCGCCATCGGCTTCGCGGGCCTGGTCGACGGTCCGCTCGACGCCCCCGGCGCCAAGGCCGAGGCCCTGGCCCGCGCCGCCGCCTGCGGCTACCTGGGCGCGGCCGCACCCACCGCAGACGCCCCGCAAGGAGACCAGGCGTGAGCCGTCAGACCGCCCACAGCGACCACAGCGCCCACTGTGCCCCGGGCAGCCGGCACATCGACCCGCACGAGTACGCCTCCGTCTTCGGCCCCCGCGCCGGCGACCGGGTCCGGCTCGGCGACTCCGGGCTGACCGTCCGCGTCGAGCACGACGCCCAGAAGCCGGGCGACGAGTTCCTGGCCGGCTTCGGCAAGACCGCCCGCGACGGCCTCCACCTCAAGGGCGCCGCCGTCCGCGAGACCTGCGACGTGGTCATCAGCAACGTCCTGGTCATCGACGCGGTGCTCGGCATCAAGAAGGTGTCCATCGGCATCCGCGAGGGCCGGATCCACGCGATCGGCCGGGCCGGCAACCCGGACACCCTCGACGGGGTGGACGTCGTCGTCGGCACCGGTACGAGCATCGTCTCCGGAGAGGGCCTGATCGCCACCGCCGGAGCCGTCGACACCCACGTCCACCTGCTCTCCCCGCGGATCATGGAGGCCTCGCTCGCCGCGGGCGTCACCACCGTCATCGGCCAGGAGTTCGGCCCCGTCTGGGGCGTCGGCGTGAACTCCCCGTGGGCGCTCAAGCACGCCTTCAACGCCTTCGACGCCTGGCCCGTCAACATCGGCTTCCTCGCCCGCGGCTCCTCCTCGGACGCCGCGCCCCTGGTCGAGGCCCTCGCCGAGGGCGGCGCCTCCGGCTTCAAGGTCCACGAGGACATGGGCGCCCACACCCGCGCCCTGGACACCGCCCTGCGCGTGGCCGAGGAGCACGACGTGCAGGTGGCCCTGCACAGCGACGGCCTCAACGAGTGCCTCTCCGTCGAGGACACCCTGCGCGTCCTCGAAGGCCGCACCATCCACGCCTTCCACATCGAGGGCTGCGGCGGCGGGCACGTCCCCAACGTCCTGAAGATGGCGGGCGTGCCGAACGTCATCGGCTCCTCCACCAACCCCACCCTGCCCTTCGGCCGGGACGCCGTCGCCGAGCACTACGGCATGATCGTCTCCGTCCACGACCTCAAGCCGGACCTCCCCGGCGACGCCGCCATGGCCCGCGACCGCATCCGCGCCGGCACGATGGGGGCCGAGGACGTCCTGCACGACCTGGGCGCCATCGGCATCACCTCCTCCGACGCCCAGGGCATGGGCCGCGCCGGCGAGACCATCCGGCGGACCTTCGCCATGGCCGCGAAGATGAAGGGCGAGCTCGGCCCCCTGGAGGGCGACGGCGAGGGCGACGACAACGCCCGCGTCCTGCGCTACATGGCCAAGCTGACCATCAACCCGGCCATCGCCCACGGCCTGGCCCACGAGATCGGCTCCATCGAGATCGGCAAGCTCGCCGACATCGTGCTCTGGCGCCCGGCGTTCTTCGGCGCCAAGCCGCAGCTGGTCCTGAAGTCCGGCTTCCCGGCGTACGGGGTCACCGGCGACCCCAACGCCGCCACCGACACCTGCGAACCACTGGTCCTCGGCCCGCAGTTCGGCTCCTACGGGGCCACCGCCGCCGACATCTCCGTCGCCTTCGTCTCGGCGGCCGCCGCCGCCCTCGGCTCCGACGAGATGCCGACCCGCCGCCGCCGCGTCGCCGTACGCGGCACCCGCGGCATCGGCCCCAAGGACATGCTCCTCAACTCCCGGGTGGGCGCGGTCGACGTGGACGCGCGCAGCGGACTCGTCTCCCTCGACGGGGAACCGTTGCGCTCCGAAGCGGCCGAATCGGTCTCCCTCAACCGCCTGTACTTCTTGTAAACGGCACAGCCTGCAAGCCCTAAGGACCTCCCCATGACTGCACAGCCCGCGAGCCCCGCCAAGCCCGCCGCCCACGGTTTCCGGATGCCCGCCGAGTGGACGCCCCACGAGCGCACCTGGATGGCCTGGCCCAGCCCCAACCCCACCTTCACCAACGAGCAGGAGCTCGCCGAGGCCCGCCAGGCCTGGGGCGCCGTCGCCCGCGCGGTGCGCGCGTACGAGCCGGTGACCCTCGTGGTCTCCCCGGGGGACGCCGACAGCGCCCGCGCCGTGGTCGGCGACGACGTCGAGCTGGTCGAGCGCGACCTCGACGACGCCTGGATGCGCGACATCGGCCCGACCTTCGTCACCAACGACGCCGGCGAGCTGGCCGCGGTCGACTGGACCTTCAACGGCTGGGGGGCCCAGGAGTGGGCCCGCTGGGACCACGACTCCAAGATCGCCCGGCACATCTCCGACCTCGTCGGCACCCGCACCTTCAGCACCCCGCTCGTCAACGAGGGCGGCGCCATCCACGTCGACGGCGAGGGCACCGTGCTCCTCACCGACACCGTGCAGCTGGGCAAGGGCCGCAACCCCGACTGGACCCGCGAGCAGGTCGAGCGGGAGATCCACGCCCACCTCGGCACCACCAAGGCGATCTGGCTGCCCTACGGCCTGGCCGGCGACTACGGCACCTACGGCACCCAGGGCCACGTCGACATCGTCGCCGCCTTCGCCCGCCCCGGCGTGGTCATGGTCCACACCCAGCCCGACCCGGCCCACCCGGACCACGAGCGCTGCAAGACCATCGCCGCCATCCTGCGCGCCTCCACCGACGCGCAGGGCAGGCAGCTGGAGGTCGTGGAGATCCCGGCGCCGACGGTGCTGGAGGAGGACGGCGAGTGGGTGGACTACTCCTACATCAACCACTACCTCTGCAACGGCGGCGTCGTCCTGTGCTCCTTCGACGACCCCCGCGACGAGGAGGCCGCCGAGATCTTCCGCGGACTGTTCCCCGAGCGGACCGTGACCCTCGTTGACGCACGTACGATTTTCGCCGGGGGTGGCGGTATCCACTGCATCACCCAGCAGCAGCCGAAGGTCTGAACCCGAGGCGGCCCCGTGATCTGACGAAGGAGTGACCCATGGCGGCGGGCGGAGTACCGGTACGGGCGGCGCGCAAGAACGCGCCCCCGCGCGAGGACGTACTCGCCGCCGCCATGGCCACCATCGCCGAACGCGGACTCGACGGGCTGACCATGGCCGGCCTCGGCCGGCAGGTCGGCATGAGCAGCGGCCACCTCCTCTACTACTTCCGCAGCAAGGACGAACTGCTGCTGCAGACCCTGGAGTGGAGCGAGGCGGCGCTCGGCGCCCGCCGCAGGTCCCTGCTCGCGCGCCGCGGGGCGGCGGGCGAGCGGCTGCGCGCGTACGTGGACCTGTACGTGCCCGACGGCCCCCGCGACCCGCACTGGACCCTGTGGCTGGAGGTCTGGAACCGCTCCCAGAACGCGGGCCCGGGCGAACGCGACCGGCAGGCCGCCATCGAAGGCGCCTGGCACCGCGACCTCGTCGCCCTGCTCGCCGAGGGGATCTCGCGCGGCGAGTTCCGCGCGGTGGACCCCGACCGCTTCGCGGCCCGCCTGCGTGCCCTGCTCGACGGGTTCAGCATCCAGGTCGCCGTCGGCCTGCCCGGCATAGGGCGCGAGGACATCCTGGACCACGTAGGGGAGTTCCTCGCCGAAGCCCTCGCCGCCTAGCCTCCGCGGGCCGCGGGCCGGGGACGGCCGCCTGCCGGACGAGGGGTGCCCGCATGCTGAGACCGGCGTCCAGGATCGCTGGAGCGTGTGACAGACTGCCAGCGTGTCTGCTCAGCTCATGATTATGGCCAGCAGCGCGCCGGTCCTCTGTGACCGCTGAACCGTGGACGACCTCCGCGGCAGCGGCCACCGTGCCTCAGACCCGCGCGCAGACCTCTCGCACCCGCGAGGGGTCTTTTCGTTTACCGGCCGAAATCATGCCGGAAACGGACAGCGCGCGATGATGGGGGCAGTGGATCCCCGGTCTCCGGAACCACTCATCCGACAGGAGTCAGATCAGCATGACGACGACAGAGGCGACTGCGCCGGCAGAGGCACTCGACGACGGCTTCCACGTCTTCGACACCACCCTGCGCGACGGTGCCCAGCGTGAGGGCATCAACCTCACGGTCGCGGACAAGCTGGCCATCGCCCGGCACCTGGACGACTTCGGAGTCGGCTTCATCGAGGGCGGCTGGCCCGGCGCCAACCCCCGCGACACCGAGTTCTTCGCCCGCGCCCGCGCCGAGATCGACTTCAGGAACGCCCAGCTGGTCGCCTTCGGCGCCACCCGCCGGGCCGGCGGCTCCGCCGCCCAGGACCCGCAGGTCCGCGCCCTCCTGGAATCCGGCGCCCCGGTGATCACCCTCGTCGCCAAGTCCCACGACCGGCACGTCGAGCTCGCCCTGCGCACCACCCTGGACGAGAACCTGGAGATGGTCCGCGACACCGTCGCCCACCTGGTCTCCCAGGGCCGGCGCGTCTTCGTCGACTGCGAGCACTTCTTCGACGGCTACCGCGCCAACCCCGAGTACGCCAAGTCCGTCGTGCGCACCGCCCACGAGGCCGGCGCCGACGTGGTCGTCCTCTGCGACACCAACGGCGGCATGCTCCCCGCGCAGATCAGCGCGGTCGTCGCCACCGTCCTCGCCGACACCGGCGCCCGCCTGGGCATCCACGCCCAGGACGACACCGGCTGCGCCGTCGCCAACACCCTCGCCGCCGTCGACGCGGGCGCCACGCACGTCCAGTGCACCGCCAACGGCTACGGCGAGCGCGTCGGCAACGCCAACCTCTTCCCCGTCGTCGCCGCCCTGGAGATCAAGTACGGCCGCACGGTCCTCCCCGAGGGCGCGCTGGCCGAGATGACCCGCATCTCCCACGCCATCGCGGAGGTCGTCAACCTCACCCCCTCCACCCACCAGCCGTACGTCGGCGTCTCCGCCTTCGCGCACAAGGCGGGCCTGCACGCCTCGGCGATCAAGGTCGACCCGGACCTGTACCAGCACATCGACCCCGAGCGCGTCGGCAACACCATGCGCATGCTGGTCTCCGACATGGCCGGCCGCGCCTCCATCGAGCTCAAGGGCAAGGAGCTCGGCGTCGACCTCGGCGGGGACCGCGCCCTGATCGCCCGCGTGGTCGAGCGGGTCAAGGAGCGCGAGCTGGCGGGCTACACGTACGAGGCCGCCGACGCCTCCTTCGAGCTGCTGCTGCGCGCCGAGGCCGAGGGCCGGGCCCGCAAGTACTTCCGCGTGGAGTCCTGGCGCGCGATCGTCGAGGACCGCCCGGACGGCACCCACGCCAACGAGGCCACGGTCAAGCTGTGGGCCAAGGGGGAGCGCATCGTCGCCACGGCCGAGGGCAACGGCCCCGTGAACGCCCTGGACCGGGCCCTGCGCGTCGCGCTGGAGCGCTTCTACCCGCAGCTGGCCAAGTTCGAGCTGATCGACTACAAGGTCCGCATCCTGGAGGGCAAGCACGGCACGGAGTCCACGACCCGCGTCCTGATCTCCACGACCGACGGCACCCGCGAATGGAACACGGTGGGCGTCGCCCCGAACGTCATCGCCGCCTCCTGGCAGGCCCTGGAGGACGCCTACACCTACGGCCTCCTGCACGCGGGCGTGGAACCGGCGGAGTAGCCCTCCGGACCGGCCCTTATGCCCGGCTCACACGGGAAAGGTCCGGTTCGGGTAGCGTCGTTCCCATGAGGACCAGGCTGATGTCCGTACGCGTGGGATCGATGCTGTCCGGTCTGCTGCTGGCCCTGTCCGTGGGGGCGCTCGGCGGCGCCCCGGCGGCGGCCGCGGCCGACGGCGGGACCGCGGCCGTCGGCGAGGCGCTCAAAAAGGGCCCGGTCTACGTCGACCCCGGCGCCTCCGCGCAGCTGTCGCAGGCGCAGGCGGACGCCCTGGCCGCGAAGATCAAGGCGGCCGGCAAGCCGCTGTTCGTCGCCGTGCTGCCCGCCACCCCCGCGTTCCCGGCCGACAGCGTGCTGCGCACGGTCCGCACCGAGACCGGGATCACCGGGCTGTACGCCATCCGGCTCGGCGACGGCTTCAACGCCGGGGCCGACGGGTCCGTCATGCCGCGCAACGCCGTCCGCAACCTCACCGACGCCGTGAAGGCGGGCGGGACGGCGGACGCCGCGACCGAGCTGAACACCTTCGTGGACCAGGCCCTCCCGCAGATGAAGGGCCACGCCCCGGCCTCCTGGGGCGGCGGGGCCGGCGGCGGCGGATCTTCCGCCGGGACCCTGATCGCCCTCGGCGCGGTGGCCGTACTCGGCGGCGGGGGCGGTTACCTGCTGGTCAAGCGGAACCGCAAGAAGAAGGAAGAGGCGCGGCGGGAGGCCGTCGCACGGCTGGGCGTGGTCGTCGACGAGGACATCACCGCCTTCGGCGAGGAACTCGAACGGCTCGACTTCCACCCCGGCGAGCCCGGCGCCGACGACGCCATGCGCAAGGACTACGAGCGGGGTCTCGACTCCTACGAGCGGGCCAAGCAGATCATGGCCTCGGTGCAGCGGCCCGAGGAGGTCCAGGGGGTGACCCGGGCGCTGGAGGACGGGCGGTACGCCCTCGCGTGCCTCGACGCCCGACGGCGCGGCGAACCCGTGCCCGAGCGGCGCGCGCCCTGCTTCTTCGACCCCCGGCACGGGCCGAGCACCGAGGACGCGCAGTGGGCCCCGCCGGGCGGGGCGGCGCGCACGGTCCCGGTCTGCGCGGCGGACGCCGTCCGGCTGCGGGACGGCCTGGACCCGGCGGTGCGCACGGTCGACACCGAGTACGGGCGGCGCCCCTACTACGACGCCGGCCCGGCCTACGGGCCCTGGGCGGGCGGCTACTTCGGCGGCGGGATGCTGCCCGGCCTGCTGGTGGGCACGGTGCTGGGGTCGATGATGTCCGGCGCCGCCTACGCGTCCGACTTCGGCGGCGGGACGTTCGGGGGAGGGTTCGAGGGCGGGGACGTCTCCGGGGCCGACTTCAACCCGTCCGACTTCGGCGGCGGGGACTTCGGCGGCGGTGGCGGCTTCGACGGGGGCGGCGGCTTCGACGGCGGGGGCGGCTGGTAGCCGCCCCCGGGGGCGCCGGTCAGGCCTGCTTGATCGCGGAGATGTCGAAGGTCAGCTTCACCTTGTCGCTGACCATCACGCCACCGGTCTCCAGCGCGGCGTTCCAGGTCAGGCCCCAGTCGGAGCGCAGGATCTCAGCCGAGCCCTCGAAGCCGACGCGCTCGTTGCCGTACACGTCGGTGGCCGAGCCGGTGAACTCCAGGTCGATGGAGAGCGGGCGGGTGACGTCCTTGATGGTCAGGTCACCGGTGATGCGGTAGGTGTCACCGCCGACGTAGGCGGCCGCGGTGGAGCGGAACGTCATCAGCGGGAAGGTCTCGGCGTCGAAGAAGTCACCGCTGCGCAGGTGGGCGTCACGGTCGGCGATGCCGGTGCTCACCGAGGCGATCTTGACGTCGATCGAGGCGGTGGAGCGGGCGGGGTCGCGGCCGTCCAGGTGCAGCGCGCCCTCGTGCTCGGCGAAGGAGCCGCGGACGTTGGTCACCATCGCGTGGCGCACGGTGAAGCCGATGCTGCTGTGGGCGGCGTCGATGACGTAGTCACCGGTGAGCGCGGCGAGCGCGGGGTCGACGTCGAGCGTGGCGACCGCGCTGGGCGCGACCTCGGCGGCGGTGCGGTTGCGGCGGGAGAAGAGAGCCATGACGTCCTCCTGGGAAGTCTGCGATTGGTTCAAGGTTCAACAAGAGCAACGCTAGGGCCATTCCGTTCAAATTTCAACTACATCACCCGTTCGGGTGTGGTTTTGTAGGACACCCACAAAGGGCAACGGCCCGCGCTGGGGGAGTCCCTGCATGCTCCGGCGGTTCTGTCCGGCCCGCACAGCCGGAAGGGTCGGAGACTGTGCGGAACCAACGGAGGGTTTTGACGGCCCGGCTTCGTAAGGTCGGTACATGACCGTTGTGGACCAGACTCCGAGCGAGCCGACGGACGCCCGCGGGCGCGTGGCCGAGCTGCACTCCCTCCGCGAGGAGGCCCGGCGCGGCCCCAGCGAGCGCGCGACCGAGGCGCAGCACGCCAAGGGCAAGCTGACCGCCCGCGAGCGCATCGCGCTCCTGCTCGACGAAGGTTCCTTCCGGGAGGTCGAGCAGCTCCGCCGGCACCGGGCGACCGGGTTCGGGCTGGAGGCGAAGAAGCCGTACACCGACGGTGTCATCACCGGCTGGGGCACGGTCGAGGGCCGCACGGTCTTCGTCTACGCGCACGACTTCCGCATCTTCGGCGGCGCCTTGGGCGAGGCCCACGCCACCAAGATCCACAAGATCATGGACATGGCCATCGCGGCCGGTGCCCCGCTGGTCTCCCTCAACGACGGCGCGGGCGCCCGTATCCAGGAGGGCGTCTCCGCCCTTGCCGGCTACGGCGGCATCTTCCAGCGCAACACCAAGGCCTCGGGCGTCATCCCGCAGATCTCGGTCATGCTGGGCCCCTGCGCCGGCGGCGCCGCGTACTCCCCGGCGCTGACGGACTTCGTGTTCATGGTCCGCGACACCTCGCAGATGTTCATCACCGGCCCCGACGTCGTCCGCGCCGTCACCGGTGAGGAGATCACCCAGAACGGCCTCGGCGGCGCCGACGTGCACGCCGAGACCTCCGGCGTCGCGCACTTCGCGTACGACGACGAGGAGACCTGCATCGCCGAGGTTCGCTACCTCATCACGATGCTCCCCTCCAACAACCGCGAGAACCCCCCGGTCCACGAGAACACCGACCCGGTCGACCGGCGCTCGGACGTCCTCCTGGACCTGGTCCCCGCGGACGGCAACCGCCCGTACGACATGCTCAAGGTCATCGAGGAGCTCGTCGACGACGGCGACGTCCTGGAGGTCCACGAGCGCTGGGCCCGCAACATCATCTGCGCCCTGGCCCGCCTCGACGGTCAGGTCGTCGGCATCATCGCCAACCAGCCCGGCCACCTCGCCGGCGTCCTGGACATCCACGCGTCCGAGAAGGCCGCGCGCTTCGTCCAGATGTGCGACGCCTTCAACATCCCGATCGTCACGCTGCTGGATGTCCCCGGCTTCCTGCCGGGCGTCGACCAGGAGCACGGCGGCATCATCCGCCACGGCGCCAAGCTGCTGTACGCGTACTGCAACGCCACCGTCCCGCGGATCTCCCTGATCCTGCGCAAGGCCTACGGCGGCGCGTACATCGTCATGGACTCCCAGTCCATCGGCGCCGACCTCACCTACGCCTGGCCCACCAACGAGATCGCCGTCATGGGCGCGGAGGGCGCGGCCAACGTGATCTTCCGCAAGCAGATCGCGGACGCCGAGGACCCCGAGGCCATGCGCGCCCGCATGGTCAAGGAGTACAAGGCCGAGCTGATGCACCCGTACTACGCGGCCGAGCGCGGCCTCGTCGACGACGTCATCGACCCCGCCGAGACCCGCGCGGTGCTCGTCAGCGCCCTCGCGATGCTCCGCACCAAGCACGCCGATCTGCCGTCTCGCAAGCACGGCAACCCGCCGCAGTAAACGAGCTGAGGAGACCTGCCACCGATGAGCACCCTGCTGAAGGTAGAGAAGGGCAACGCCGCGCCCGAGGAGCTGGCCGCGATCACCGCGATCCTGCTCGCCCGCGCCGCCGCCACCCCCGACGAGGCCGCCCCCACCCGCCGTTCCACCGCCGGCTGGCGCCGGCTGGAGCGCAGCCGCGGCTTCCAGGCCCCGCACAGCTGGCAGGGCTGAGCAGCGGCGACGCGACACGTCCGAAGGCCCCGCACCGTCCACGGTGCGGGGCCTTCGCCGTTTCTCCCCGTACACGGGTATGGCGAAGGCCCCCGCGCCCAGGGCGCGGGGGCCTTTCGCAGCCGTGCTGCGCCTACCGGAGCCGTGCCATGAGTGCGTGTTCGACGAGGGTGATGAGTGCGCTCTTGGCGTCGCCGCGGTGGCGGGCGTCGGTGGTGATGATGGGGGCGTCGG
>NZ_JBVILR010000033.1:0-88243 GCF_055580265.1 Streptomyces sp. NPDC032091
CCCCCCCCCCCCCCCCCCCCCCCCCCCCCCCCCCCCCCCCCCCCCCCCCCCCCCCCCCCCCCCCCCCCCCCCCCCCCCCCCCCCCCCCCCCCCCGCCGCCGTGAAAAGGCGTGGCAGTCGGCCGCCGGCCCGCCGTAGGCTCCTGGCCGCCCGAACCGCCTCAGCCCCGACGCCCCGTCACGAGGAGCCGTATGACGACCAGCGCGAAGATGCACGCCGACGAGACCGGCACCGACGAGGCGCTCGTCCGCGCGCTGATCCGCGCCCAGTTCCCCCGGTGGGCCGGCCTCCCCGTCACCAGGGTGGCCTCCGCCGGCACGGACAACGCCATGTACCGCCTCGGCGACGGCCTGGCGGTGCGCCTGCCCCGGATCCCGGGCGCGGCCGCTGACGTGGCCAAGGAGCACCGCTGGCTGCCGCACCTCGCGCCGCACCTGCCCCTGGAGGTCCCCGAGCCGCTGGGCCGGGGCGTCCCCGGCGAGGGCTTCCCGTACCCGTGGTCGGTGTACCGCTGGCTGGAGGGCGAGGACCTCTTCGACGTACCCGTCACCGACCTGCACGCGACCGCCGTCGGACTCGGCCGCTTCGTCGCGGCCCTGCGCGGCGTCGACGCCGCCGGCGCGCCGGTGTCCTTCCGCGGCGGCCCGCTCGCCGGCCGCGACGAAGGCGTCCGCGCCGCGATCCGCGACCTCGGCGCGGACGGGACGCACGACGCGGACACCGCGACCGCCCTCTGGGAGGCCGCCCTCCGGCTCCCGCAGTGGCAGGGCGCCCCCGTCTGGCTGCACGGGGACCTGCTGCCGGGCAACCTGCTGGCGCGTGACGGACGGCTGCGGGCCGTCATCGACTTCGGCGGGGTGGGCGCCGGAGACCCCGCGTGCGACACGATGGCCGCCTGGACCCTCCTGACGGCCGAGACCCGCGGCGCGTTCCGCGAGGCGGCCGGGGCGGACGGGGCCACCTGGGCCCGCGGCCGCGGCTGGGCCCTCTGCTTCGGCCTCACCGCCGAGCACTACTACCGCGAGACCAACCCGGTCCTCGCCGCCGTCGCCCACCGCACCACGGTGGAGGTACTCGCCGACTGGACGAAGGGGACGGCCTGGACGGCCTAGTAGCGCTGCCCGCCGTTCTCCGTGTCGAACGTGTAGAAGCGGTGGTGGTCGAGCAGGTCGGCCGGGGTCACGTTGTTCCACGGGCTCAGGACGGACCGCAGGTCGACCACGTTCGCCGTCCGGGTGGCGGGCAGGTAGCCCGACTTCGGGTTCTTCGCCTGCCACTCGGCCCACAGCTTGTCGATGAAGGCGTGGTGCAGCCAGAACACCGGGTCGTTGGGGGAGGCGGCGGAGGTCATCTGGCCGCCGACCCACATGTGCACCCGGTTGTGCAGGTTGACGCCCCGCCAGCCCTCCAGGGCGTTGCGGAACCCGTTCGAGGCGCTGTTCCAGGGCGCGGCGTCGTACACCGGCAGGGCGATCACGGAGTCCACGTCCGCCCGCGTCGGCAGCTGCGGGGTCCCGGAGCCCAGGCCGCGCCGCAGGTAGGTGCGCCGGTCGACGCCCACCGTCAGCGCCCACTTGCCGCCCTGGTAGGCGAAGGGCCCGTCGAGCACCTGGCCGTCGCGGCCCCGGCGGGTGCCGCCCATGAAGTCCGAGGCCCACAGCGAGGAGCCGGCCGTACGGTCGGCCGTCCAGTCCCAGTAGGGGAGCGAGACGTTCCGGTCGATCCGCTGGAGCGCCGACTCGAAGTCCAGCAGGAACCGGCGGTGCCAGGGCAGGAAGGACGGGGAGCGGTGGCCCACCCGGTCGCCGAAGTCCGAGTCGTTGAGCAGGTACCAGTTGTGGGCGTTGACGTACCGGTCGTAGACGCCGGTCCGCTTCAGTTCGAGCACCGCGTTGACGAAGGCGCGCTTCTCGTCCGGTGTGAGGGTGGCCTGGTTCTTGCGGACGGTCACAGCTTGGCCTCCTTGGCCACGAACGGGACGAGGTCGGCGCCCTGGAGCTCGCGGACGGCGGCCTTCGCGGCCGAGATCGGGTCCGGGAAGGTCTCGTAGTGGTTGACGACGGTGACCCAGCTGCCGTCGGCGTTGGGCATGATGTGCAGGTCGTTGCCGTCGATCTTGACGACGGGCATCGCCATGCCGTGGTGGCCGCCCGGGCCCACGGTGATCTGGATGCGGTGGCCCTGGTAGGTCTCGTCGATGGTGCCGGTGGGCAGGGAGACGGGCGCTCCGGACGGGCCCGCCGCCCCCGGCGCGCCGGAGGCGCCGGCCGCCGGGGCGGGGGTCGACTTGGACGAGCAGGCGGCCAGTCCGATGGCCGCGGCCAGGCCGGAGCCGAGCCCCAGCGCCTGTCGGCGAGTGATCATGTTCATGGCTTGAATAGGTATCAGAAGCCTTCGAACAACCGATCGGTGGCCCGTGCATCCACCGCCCGCGGCCCCGGCGGACACACGGCCGGGGCCGGAAACGCGGCCGCGCCGACCGTCATCTCACGTGGCCATGACGGCCTGTTCCGGCCAGTGTGCCCCTCCGGTCCTCCGGCGTGCCGCTCAGGACTGGCGGCTCCAGCGCTGCGAGGCGTCACCGTCGCACGAGGACGTGTTCAGCCCGCCCCCGAAGGCCAGGTCCAGGCAGGCGCCGGCGGAGTCGCGCAGGGTCTCGCCCGACCCCGACCGCCACAGCCGGCCGATGTCCTGGGCGCAGTCGCCCACGAAGACGGCCTGGTTGGGGCCGTTGGAGTACAGGCACTGGCCGCTCTGCTCGTTGACCAGCTTGAAGCTGCCGTCCGGCCGGGCGCGCACGGCCCACCGGGCGGAGGCGTCCCCGCAGTCGCCGGAGTCCGAGGCGCCGAAGACCTGGGTGATGCACTCCCCGTTGTTGCCGTTGCGGTACCGCCCGGCCCCGGAGGGCGGCTGCGGCGCCGTCGTCGTGGACCCGCCCCCGCCGGAGGGGTGCGACCCGCCCGCCCCTCCTGCCCCGCCCGCCCCGTTCGCCGTACCGGGGGCCGGGCCGGTGCCCGTACCGGGTCCGGTTCCCGTCCCGGGGGCGGGACCGTTCCCGCTGCCGCCGCCCTGGGGCGCGCCCGCCGCACCCTGCCCCGCGCCGGCCGCACCCTGCCCCGCGCCCTGCCCGGCCGGGCCCGCGCCGCTTGCCGGGGACGGCACGCCCGGCTGCGGCGCACCCGACGGGGCGGCGCCCGCGGCCGACGGCCCCGCCGAAGCGGGGACCGGGGCCGACGGGCCGCCCGGCGCCGGGGTGGAGGCCGGCCCGGCTCCCCCGGACGCGGCCCCCGCCTCCGCTCCCGCTTCCGCCTTGGTCCCGGGCGAGGAGCCGAACGGCAGGTTCTGGATGGCGAGCGTCGTCCCGCTCGCGACCACGACCACGGGAACGACGGCCAGCAGCACCCTGGCGCGCCGCCCCCGCCCGGCCGGCCCCGCCGGCCCCGCACCGGCCGGGGCCCCGGCCTCCCGCTCCGCCTCCGCTCCCGCCTCCGCTTCCGCCCGCCGGCCGCCCTTCCCGCCGAGCGGGAGGGTCGGAACGTCGACCTCCTGCACCCGCTCCGCGAAGGCCGCCCGCTCCGACAGCCGCGCGGTGACGGCCTCCGGCCACGGCGGGCCCCCGTCCGGGACGTGCCCGGAAGCCCGTTCGAGCAGTTCGGCGGCGCCGGGCCGGTCCGCGGGGTCCTTGGCGAGGCAGGCCCCGACCAGCTCGGCGAGCTCCTCGTCCAGCTCCCGCAGCGGATCCAGACCGGGCTCCTCGTGCACGATGCGGTACAGCACCCCGTGCCCGGACTCCTCGCCGAACGGCGGCCGGCCGCAGGCGGCGTACGCCAGGACCGAGCCCAGCGCGAACACGTCGGTGGCCCCGCTCAGGCCCCGCGTCCCCGACGCCTGCTCGGGCGCCATGTACGCCGGCGTGCCCACGACCATCCCGGTGCGGGTCAGTCGGCTCTGCTCGGCCGCCCGGGCGACCCCGAAGTCGATGAGGGTGAGCCCGTCGAGGGTCAGCATCACGTTGGACGGCTTGAGGTCGCGGTGCACCATGTCCAGCGCGTGCACGGGCGCCAGGCTCGCCGCCGCGTCCCGCAGCAGCCGCCACAGCGACGGCGCGGGCAGCGGACCGCCGTGCACGTCGAGGGCCTCGCGGAGGGTGAGCCCGGGTATGTAGGCGGTGGCGAACCACGGGGGCCGCGCGGTGCGGTCGCTGGCCAGCAGCGGCGCGGTGGCCTCGGCGGGCAGCCGCGCGAGGTTGTCCAGCTCGTGCCCGAACCGCCGTACGAAGTCCTCGTCCTCCCCGACGACGGAGGCCAGCAGTTGCTTGACCGCGACGTACCGGCCCTCGGAGACCCCGAGGTACACCCGGCCCATTCCGCCCGCCCCGAGCCGCCCGGCCAGCGCGATCTCCCCGATCCGGCGCGGATCGTCCGCCTCCAGCGGCTCGGCCCCGCTCCCGTCCAGCTCCACCACGTCAGCCCCAATGGGTTCGGGATCACTTCCCCGGAAAGCTACCCGACGCCCCCTGGGCCGCGACAGCCGCTCCCCCGCCGACTCCCGCCCCGCGCACGGCAGTTCGCTCCGCGCCGGGGGCGCGCACCAGCCGGTGCGGGTAAACGCGCCGGCGGCGGGGACCTGACCGGTGACAGCCCCGCCCCGCCCCCGCCCCGACCGCAGCCCGCCCGACCGGGAGCCCCGCCATGCGCTGCCATCGCCCGCGCCCCCTGCGCGCCGCCCTCCTCCTCCTGCTGGCCCCGACCCTCCCCGCGGCCCCCGCCCACGCCGCCGCGGCGGGACCGCCCCTGCGCGTGGTCACCTACAACATCTGCGGCAACATGTGCGCCGCCGCCCCCTACGACGACGCCCGGCGCCTCGACAGCGTCGTCGCGCAGGCGTCGCCCACCGGCTGGAACGCCGACCAGCTGTTCCTCCAGGAGGTGTGCGAGCCGCAGTACGACGCGATCCTCGCCCGGCTGGCGCCGCTGGGCTTCCAGGGCCACTACGGCGCCACCCTCTCCGGCCTGCCCAAGGTCTGCGGCGGCCACCCCTACGGCAACGCCGTCCTGGTCAGGGGAGCGGTGAGCGCCACGGCCGACCTGGACCTGACCGTCGGCGGCGAGTCCGAGCCGATCCGGGTGCCGTGCGTACGCAGCGTCCTGTACGGCGCCGCCCACTGGGCCTGCTCCGTCCACCTCTACTGGGACGACGGCACCCGCGCCGCCCCCGAGGCGAGGAGGCTCGCCGACCAGGCCGGGGCCTGGCGGGACCAGGGTCTGACCGTCCTGCTGGCAGGGGACTTCAACCACTCGCCCCACACCGCGACCACGGAACCCTTCTACTCCGGCGGCTTCACCGAGGCCGACGGGGCGAACACCCCCACCTTCGGCGAGAAGAAGATCGACTACGTGTTCTTCGGCGGGCCGGACCTCACCGGGCGCGAGGCCGAGGTCCTCCCGCTCGACCCGGCCGTGTCCGACCACCGGATGCTGCGCGCCGTCGGCGGACGGCGATGACGGCGGCCGCGCCGCCTCAGGCGGCGTTGGACGCCTCCTCCGGGTGGCGCCCCAGCTCCCGCTCGGTGCGCCGCATCACGATCGAGTCGGCGATCTCCCCGCTGCGCACCGCGATGTTCGACAGCAGGGCCGATGACAGGCCGTGGCTGTGCTCGGTGCCGCCCTGGAGGTAGACCCCGCAGGTCAGCCCCGAGGTGGAGACGAGCCGGTAGTCGCGTTCCACCCGGTGCCGGCCCGCGGCGTCGCGCTGGAAGTGCCGGTCGAAGTCGTCGCCGAGCAGCCGGGCCGGGTCCAGGCCGTCGTACCCGCTGGCGAACACCAGCGCGTCGACGGCCAGTTCCTCCGTCGTGTCGTCGAGCAGCGAGCGCAGCACCACCCGCGCCCCGCTCCCGGAGCTCTCGACCGCGTCGACCCGGGTGAGGTTGCGGAACCGCAGCCGCTCGGTGCCGCGCACCTGCTCGTCGTACGAGCGCTGGTACAGGGAGCGGATGACGTCGGCGTCGACCACCGAGTAGTTGGTGTTGCGGTGGTAGCGCCAGAACGCGTCCCGCGCGCCCTCGGCGGCGAAGTAGTACTCGTCGACCGTGTCGGGGTCGAACACCTGGTTGGCGAAGGGGGTGTCGTCGGCCACCGAGTAGCCGTAGGACGGGATGACCGCGCAGACCTCGGCGTGCGGCAGCGAGTCGTACAGGAAGCGGGTGACCTCGGCCGCGCTCTGGCCGGCCCCGACCACCGCCACGCTCCGCAGGCCGTTCGGGTCCAGGGCGTTGAACCTGCTCAGGAACTCCGAGCTGTGCCACACCCGCTCGCCGGCCGCCACGCCCTGCGGCATGCGCGGCACCAGTCCCGTCGAGACGACCACGTTGCGGGCGGTGACCACGCTGACGGCGCCGCCGCCGGAGCGCACCTCCACCTCCAGCAGGTCGGGCGCGGCGGCCCCGGCTCCCGTGACGGGGCGGATCGAGGTGACCTCGGCGCCGTAGGTGACCTGGTCGCGCAGACCGGCGGCCGCCCACTCCAGGTACTGGTGGAATTCCTGCCGGGTCGGGATGAAGCTCTGGTTGTTCACGAACTGCACCAGCCGGTTCGAGGCGTGGAGGTACGAGACGAAACTGAACCGGGACATCGGGTTCCTGAAGGTGGCCAGGTCCTTGAGGAACGAGATCTGCATCGTCGTCGACGGCAGCAGCATGTTCCGGTGCCAGCCGAACGTGGGCTGCCGCTCGAAGAAATGGGACGTGACCGGATGCTGCGGGGCGCTCGCCCCGTGCTCCTGCAAGGCGATCGCGAGCGACATGTTCGAGGGGCCGAACCCGATGCCGACGACGTCGTAGATCTCTTGGTCGCGCCTGCCCGTTATGCCCATAGGAAATTCTCCCCCTTGCGTCTGGAAAACTCGGCCGGTGGCCCGAGAGACCGTTCTGAAGTGTTGCCCGGAGCGGGCTCCAGAGCAACTGGAAAACTGCATGAAGACCGTTCGAGGACTTATCCGGATGGCCTGGACCGGAAATCGTTGTCCCGTCGGCGGGACGGCGGTACGGTCGGCGGGATTTCACAACCACATTGCCGAAAGGGTGAATCCCGGTGTTCGTGCCCAGCTTTTACCGTGAACCGGACAGTTCGTGGATGGTGGACCTGATCCGCGGAAATCCCATGGCGCTGGCGGTGGCCAACGGCAGCCCCGAGGACGGTCCGTACGCCACGCACCTGCCGGTCATCTTCGACCCCGCGGCCCCGGTGGACGGCGCCGGCGAGCTGACCGGAGCCACACTGCTCGGCCACATGAACCGGGCCAATCCGCACTGGACGGCCCTGGAGACGGGCGGCGTCCTGCTGCTGACGTTCACCGGTCCGCACTCCTACGTGTCGCCGACGGTCTACGGGAAGACCCCGGCGGCTCCGACCTGGAACTTCACCTCGGTGCACGTCCGGGGCGTGATCGAGAAGATCGAATCGACCGAGGAGACGCTGGAGGTGGTGCGGTCCACCGTGAGCGCCTTCGAGGGGGAGTTCGGCACCGGCTGGGACATGACCGGATCGCTCGACTACTTCCGGGAGATCGTGCCCGACGTGGGGGCCTTCCGGTTGACGGTGACGGGGGCCGAGGGCATGTTCAAGCTCAGCCAGGAGCAGCCGGACGAGGTGCGCGAGCGGGTGCGCGAGTCGTTCGGGCGGAGCGCGTGCACGTACCGGCGCGAGACCGCCGGACTGATGGAACGGCTGCCCTGACGCACCGGCCGCCCTGACGCACCGGCTTCCCGACGGGCCGGTCGACGGCCGCGCGGCCGCCCTCAGGCGCTGACGGCCTCCTTGCGCCCCTCCCGCTCGGCGAGCTCCTCCAGGGCGCTCGCGGCGGCGCTGTCCAGGGTGGTCATCACCCACTGCTCGAAGTCGACTCCCAGCTGTTCCGCGGCCTTGTGCCACCACTGGACACGGCTGCCGGGAACCTCCAGGCGGCGGCTCGGCTCGATGGCCGGCCGGGCCGGCTGCCCGCCCTGGCGCGCGGCGCGCAGGGCCCCGCGCAGCTGCTTGGTGGTCCAGCGCCCCTGCTCGGCGCGGTCGAGCCACAGCTCCTGGTCCCCGGCCGGCATGGAGGCCAGCTCCGCGTGGTGCTGGAAGCTCAGGGCGGGCCGGCGCCGGGCCAGCTCGAAACGCCGGGAGACCCAGGCGTAGTTGCGCAGCGTCTGGTACGAGAGGCCGGCGGCGCGGATGCCGCGCTGGTAGCGGTCGGTGTAGTGGTCCTTGCCGTACTTGAGCCAGTCGCCCAGCCACCAGCACGAGGAGTCGAGGACGCCGACGAGCTGGTGCCCGGCCCGCTCCCACTCGTCGTAGGCCATGCCCGCCGGCATCTGCAGGCCCACCCTGGTCGTCAGTACCCGGTCCCGGCGCGGTGCCGGTCCCGCGGGCTGCGGCTGCCGGGACGGGGGCTGCGGGAGAGCGGTTGCCGGGCTGCCATGCGACGCCGCGGTGTGACCGGCCTGACGTGCCATCGTGCCTCCAGGAGAAGGGGCGTACACAACCGGCGAGAACTGTTGCCGGGCGGGCTGGAGCTTTGCCGGAGCAGCGTTCGAACGGCAGCGCCCCGCCGGGCGCGGGGGTCTGTCCCGTCGACGGGACGGACCCCCGCGCAATTCCCGGCCCATTCCCGTCGGATTCCGGACCGTCAGGGATCTGTATACGGCCGCCCGGACGGTGAAAAGAACCATCAGGCAGGTATTTTTTTGCCCACGTGATTGTCCGGAGAGGGGTATGACGATGGGGAAAAGACCGAGAGCCGGAGTCGTGGCACTGGCGGCGGTCGCGCTGCTGGCCACCGCCTTCACGGGCCCCGCGCGAACGGCCCGGGAGCCGCGCCCCGCCGCGGCCGGCCACCAGGCCACGCAGCGCGCGATCGACGCGGCGGTCGCGGCGGGCGTCCCCGGCGTCGCCGCCGAGGCGCGGGACGCCGACGGGGTGTGGAAGTCGGCGGCGGGCGTCACCGACCGGACGACGGGCGCCGCACGCACCAAGAACGACCGGTTCCGCATCGGCGGGATCACCAACACCTTCGTGGCGACGGTCCTCCTCCAGATGGAGGCGGAGGGCCGGCTCGACCTCGACGACCCCGTGGACCGCCACCTGCCCGGCCTGGTGACCGGCAACGGCAACGACGGCAGCGCCATCACGGTCCGCCGGCTCCTCAACCACACCAGCGGCCTCTTCGACTTCCTCGCCGACCCGCAGTACGCCGCCACGTACCTGACGGGCGACGGCTTCCTGCGGCACCGCTACGACACCCTGACGCCCGAGCAGCGCGTGAAGGTGGCCCTCTCCCACGAGCCGCCGTTCCGTCCCGGCGTCCGGCACTGGTACTCCAACACCAACGACGTCCTGGCCGCGATGGTGCTGGAGCAGGTCGCCGGCCGGCCCTACGAGGAGGAGGTGCGCCGGCGCGTCATCGAGCCCCTGGACCTCAGGGCCACCTCCCTGCCGGGCACCGGCACCCGCCTGCCCCAGCCCAGCGGCCGCGGCTACTCCAGGCTCTTCGCCGACCGCCCCGACCGGATCGACGACGTCACCGAGACGAACGGCTCGCAGAGCTGGGGCAACGGCGACATCATCTCCAGCACGGGCGACCTGAACCGGTTCTACGAGGCCCTCATGCGCGGGAAGCTGTTCCCGCCGCGGCAGCTCGCGGAGATGAAGACGACCGTCGACAACCCCGACTGGCCGGGCGCCTCCTACGGACTGGGCATCGAACGGCTGACCCTGGAGTGCGGCACCGTCCTCTGGTACCACGACGGGGGCGCCGTGGGGTGGATCTCCCTGGCCGCCTTCACCGAGGACGCCCGCCACCAGCTCACGTTCAACTACAACGCCAACTGGGGCGCCGAGACCATCCTCCCCCTCGTCAACGCCGAGTACTGCCCGTCAACGCGTTGAACCGGCACAGCAGCCGGTTCTGCTCCTGCTGGAGCCGCTCGATGTGGTGCTGGAGGCGGGCGATCTCCTCGAACAGGGGCAGCGCCGCCCCGCCGGCGGGCGACGGGACGGCAGGCGGCGGCACGGCGGGCGACGGCACGGCGGGCGACGGCACGGCGGGCTGCGACGGAACGGCCGGGAGGCCGGCGCCGGCCGGGAAGGCGGTGACGGCCGTGGCGAGCGCCGGGTCGTGCCGGAGGATCGCCTGCATCATCCCCCGCAGCGCGGGCCCCGGCTCGACACCGAGTTCGTGCACCATCCGGTTGCGGGCCCGCTCGTACACGCCGAGCGCCTCCGCCTGCCGGCCGCAGCGGTAGAAGGCGACCATCAGCAGGTCGTGGAACCGCTCCCGCAGCGGGTTGTCCGTGGTGAGCACCATCAGCTCGCCGGTGATCTCACCGTGCCGCCCGGTGCGCAGGTACGCCTCGTACATCATCTCCAGCGCGGTCAGGCGCTGCTCCTCCAGCTGCGCCGCCCGGCCCGCGCAGATGTCGCCGAGCACGCTCCCCTCCAGCGCCGGGCCGCGCCACAGCGCCAGGGCCCGGCGCAGCAGCTCACCGGCCCGCGCCGGGTCCTCGTGCAGGACCCGGCGGGCCGCGTCGGTGAGCTGCTGGAAGCAGACCGCGTCCGTTTCGGCGGGGGCGGGCCGCAGGCTGTAGCCGCACGAGGTGGTCGTGATCCACGGCTGCCGCTCCCGGCGCCGCTCCTCCCCGCCGCCCTCCGGCCCGGACAACAGCCGGCGCAGCCGGCCCACCTGGACCTGGAGCGCGTTCGCCGCGTTGGCGGGCGGCCGCTCCCCCCACAGCTCGTCGATGAGCTGCCGCACCGAGACGTGGTGCCCGGCCTTCACCACCAGGGCCCCCAGCAGCGCGCGCTGCTTGGCACCGGTGGGAAGGAGGTGCAGGCCGGCCTGTTCGTCGCGGGCCTCCACCAGACCCAGGATGCGGAACTGCATGTCTTCTCCTCGCACGGGCCGGAGACGCGGGCTGGGTCAGGAGGGGCGCGCCGCCCCCGCCGCGTCGAGCGCCGCGGTCGCGTCCCGTTCGATCTGCCGCAGCAGCGGCCCGGGATCGTCCTGGAAGTAGAAGTGGCCGCCGTCGAGCACGCGCAGGCCCAGGAAGCGCTCGGTGTGCCCCGCCCAGCCGGCCATCCGCGCCGGCGAGGCGTGCGCGTCGCCGGCGCCCGCGTAGGCGGACAGCGCCACCGGCAGCGGGCCCGCGCCGGGAGCCGGGCGCCACTCCTCCACCAGCCGCAGGTCGGCCCGTATGACCGGCTCGAACACCGACCACAGCTCCGGGTCGTCGAAGATCCCGTCGGGCGTGCCGCCGAGCAGGTTCAGCCGGCTGCGCAGCTCGGCGTCGGGCAGCTCGTGGTACGGCTCGGCCGGCCCCGCGGGCTGCGGCGCGGTCCGCGCGGACACACCGATCCACACCGGCGGCGGCAGGCCCCGGGCGGCGGCCCGCCGGGTGATCTCATAGGCGACGAGGGCGCCCATACTGTGGCCGAAAAGGGCATACGGACACGTGAGTTCGGCCTCGATGCCGTCCAGCAGGAACTCGGCGAGGCGGCCCGCGTCCGTGATCGGCGGCAGGTCGAGGAGGAAGCCGTGGCCCGGGGCGTCCAGCAGCCGCACGTCCCAGGTGTCCGGCAGCCCGGCCGGCCAGTGGCGGTACGGCAGGTGCGATCCGCCCGCGTGGTGCAGGACGAACAAGCGCAAGGCAGGACGTGTGCTGTCCATCTCTCTCCCTCGGATCGGGCCGCGCACCCCCGCACCATAGAGCGGCGCCCGGCCGGCGGGGTGCGGGCATCAGGTGGCCTGTGCCGGGGGTGTGGCCGCTCTCCAACGATCCTCAGGCGGTCCGGCCCCGGCGCGCGGGGACGGGCCGCGAGCGGGACTCGACCGTGTCTCAAAAGGGCCGTGGATACAGTGGCGCCGAGCCGGACCGGCAACGCGGGCAGCCCAGCCCCGACGACACCCGCGATCCGGCCCCGCAAGGCCGGGACACCGCACCACCGCTCGAACCGGACGCCGGACACCCTGTCGCACCACGCCGATCGGCGAACCCGTCCCGCTCCCCGTACCCCGGCCCGGCGCTCTTCCCTTCCCGAGTCACCCCATGACAGTTAAGGAAGTGTCACGTGAGCACGAACCCCTTCGACGACGGGGACGGCCGCTTCCACGTCCTGGTCAACGACGAGGACCAGCACTCCCTGTGGCCGGTGTTCGCCGAGGTCCCCGCCGGCTGGCGGGTGGTCTTCGGCGAGGCGGACCGGGCCGCGTGCCTGGAGTACGTCGAGCGGAACTGGACCGACCTGCGCCCCAAGAGCCTGCGCGAGGCCATGGCGGCCGACTGACGCCGCCGCCCGCCCGCGGGCCCGCACACCCGCGTCCCGCCGCAGCCCGCGCAGCACACGGGCGGGCGGCCGGGCGCGGTGGAACGACGGCGGCCGCCGCCGGGGAGACCCGGCACGCGGCCGGCCGGCGCCAGGCAGACACTCTGAATGGGGGATGAAGATGGTGAGCGGCGCTGCCAGAACCGCGGGCGGCTACCGGACCCGGCCGACGGGCCACGGAGGGGGGACCGCGCAGGGCGATGTGGTCCTGTCCTTCGTCGGGCCACAGGCCGAGGTGCGCAAATCGGGGATGATCCTTCCGGCGAACCTGCCCGAACGGTCCTGGGAACAGATCGGCACCAACCTGCGCGAGCTCGGCAACTCCTCGGCCTGGTGGCTCGCCGACTGGCTCCGCTTCGGCGAGACCGCCTACGGCTGGCGGCGCTACAAGGAGGCGATCGAGCGCACCGGGCTCGACTACCAGACCCTGCGCAACTACGCCTGGGTGGCGCGGCGGTTCGACCACCACCGCAGGCGCGACGGCCTCAGCTTCGCCCACCATGCCGAGGTGGCCCGCCTGGCGCCCCCCGAGCAGGACTACTGGCTGCGCAAGGCCGAACAGCAGAAGTGGTCGCGCAACGAACTCCGCCGGGCGGTCCGCGCCAGTCTGGCCGTGCAGAACGACACGGCCGCCCTCCCCCGGGACGGGGACGGCGAGGAGCGCGGGGTGTCCCGGCTGGCCGGTCCGGCGGCCGGCGCGGAACGCGGCCGGCAGGTCACGAAGCTCACCATCGAGCTCTCCGCGGACCAGCTGGAACACCTCTCCAAGACGGCCGCCGCGCACGGCCTGCCCGTCGACAAGTGGGTGACCCGGCTCATCGAGTCCGCCGACCGCAAGACCGCCTAGGCGGTCTCTTCCGGATCTCGCCCGACCCGCGGGCCGCTCCCCGTCCCCCGTGGTGCGCCGGCGGCCCGTCGGCCGGACACCCCTCACACCGGAGCCAGTTGATGATCCTTCAGGGAAAGCGGGTCGCCCTGCCCCCGGCGCCCGTCGTCCACGGACAGTTCGAGGCGCACGCGCGGGCCACCCCCGACGCCGTCGCCGTCTTCCGGTCCGGCCACCGGGTGACGTACGCGGAACTGGACGCGCGGGCGAACCGGTTCGCGCACCTCCTCCTCGCCCGCGGCGCCGGCCGGGGCGCCGCGGTCGGCGTGTGCCTCGACTACTCGGCCGACATGCTCGTCGCCATCCTCGGCACGCTGAAGGCGGGCGCCGCCTACGTCCCCTTCGACCCGGCCTACCCGCCGGCCCGGCTCCGGCTGCTGCTGGACCGGGTCCCCGGTCTCGCCCTGATCGTCGCCTCCCCGGCGACGGCCCCCCTGATCGGGCCCGCGCCCGTCGACGTCGTCGGCTTCGAGGAATTGGCCGGGCCGCTGGCGGCCCTCCCGGCGACCTCCCCCGGCGTCGAGGTCACCGGGGACGACGTGTGCTACGCCGTCTTCACGTCCGGGTCGACCGGCACGCCGAAGCTGACCGCCGTGCGCCACGAGGGCTGGTTCAACCTGATGAACTGGCTGAAGCTGGAGTACGGCCTGCACGCCGGGTCGCACAACCTCGTCGTCAGCGCCTTCGGGTTCGACCTCTCCCAGCGCGCCCTGATGACACCGCTGTTCTGCGGCGCGACCCAGTACCTGATGGAGAGCCGCAACTTCGACCCCATGCTGGCCCACCGCATGCTGCGCGAGCACGACATCCGCACGGTGCACTGCGCCTCCAGCACGCTGTACCTGCTGGTGGACTGGGAGACCGCGCGCGGCGGCGACGCCCTGGCCGGGCTCGACTACGTCCTGTTCGGCGGAGAACCCCTGAAGACCGAACGGCTCGCGCACTGGGCGCGCCGCGAGGGCAACACCTGCACCCTGCTGCACCAGTACGGCGTCGCCGAGTGCACGGACGTCGCGACCTCCTACGACCTCGCCCGCCACCGGCCCGGGGAGCAGGAGGTCGCACCGGTCGGCCGGCCGGCGTACAACACCGACATCCACCTCCTCGACGGGGAGCTGCGGCCCGTCGCCGCGGGGGAGCAGGGCGAGATCTGCATCTCCGGGACCGGCGTCGGCGCCGGCTACCTGGGCGCCGCCGGCCCCGAGAACGCGAAGTTCACGACGGTCGAGGTCGACGGGGCACCCCGCAGGCTGTACCGCACGGGCGACCGCGGCTACGTGAACGAGGACGGCGACCTCGTCGTCCTCGGCCGGATCGACGCGCAGGTCAAGGTGCGCGGCATGCGCATCGACCCCGCCGACGTCGAGCGGGCGCTCGGCAGGCTGGCCGGAGTCCGGGAGGCCGCCGTCGCGGTCACGTACACCGGCTCCGGCGAGGCGGAGCTGTCCGCGTTCGTCGTCCCGGCGGGCGCCGACCTCGCCGAGGACGAGCTGCGCGCCCGCCTCCTGGAGGACCTGCCGCGGAACATGGTGCCGGCCAGGTTCCGGAACATCCCGCGGATCCCGCTCAGCCCGCACGGAAAAGTGGACCGCGCGGCACTCGCCGACGCGATAGCGAGAGGAATCCGATGATTGCCGACGGTGTGCGCGCCATCTGGTGCCGGGAGCTCCAGCGCGACGACATAGCCCCCGACGACGACTTCTTCGCCCTCGGCGGCCAGTCCCTGATCATGACCAGGATCCAGGGCGCCTACATCGAGGAACTGGGCGTCGAGGTCCCGATGGACCAGATGTTCCGCCACCCGACGGTCGCCTCGATCTCCGCCTACATCGAATCCAGCCGGTGAGGGGGGACGCCGTGGAGGACTACGACGTCATCGTCATCGGTGCCCGCTGCGCGGGCTCCCCGACGGCCATGCTCTTCGCGCGGCGCGGCTACCGCGTCCTGCTGCTGGAGAAGGCCCGCTTCCCGCAGGACACGCTGTCCTCGCACTACATCCACATGCAGGGCGTGGCCCTGCTGAACCGCTGGGGCCTGCTGGAGCGGATCCGCGAGACCGGCGCCACGCCCATCACCCACGAGCGCTACGAGGGCCCCGGCGTGCGCATCGACGGCTTCTCCCTGCCGATGGACGGTCTGACGGCCACGTACGCGCCCAGGCGGTACGTGCTCGACCCGATCCTCGCCGAGGGCGCCGTGGCGGCCGGCGTGGAGTTCCGCGAGGGCTGCGCCGTCGGTGACCTGCTCCGCGAGGACGACCGCGTCGTCGGCGTGCGCTACACCACGCCCGGCGGGACCGAGACGACCGCCCGGGCCCGCCTGGTCGTCGGCGCGGACGGCATGCGCTCGCTCGTGGCCCGCAAGGCCGGCGCCCCGTACGTCATCGAGCACCCGCGGGCCACCTGCGTCTACTACAGCTACTGGTCCGGGGTCCCGGCCGGCTTCGAGCTGTACGAGCGGCCGGGGCGCTGGGTCGCCGCCGTCCCCACCAACGACGACCTCAAGCTGGTCATGACGTACTTCCCGCAGGCCGACTACGGCCAGGTCCGCAGGGACGTCGAGCCCGCCTACCTCGAAGCCGTCCGCACCACGGCCCCCGACCTGTACGAGCGGATGCGCGCGGGCAGCCGCGTGGAGCAGATGTACGGCACGGGGCACCAGGAGAACTTCTTCCGCAAGGCCTACGGGCCCGGCTGGGTGCTGGTCGGCGACGCCGTCAACCACAAGGACTCCATCACCGCCCGCGGGATCACCGAGGCCTTCGTCCAGGCCCAGTCGCTCACCGACCTCGTCGGGGACGGGCTCCACGAGGACGCCGCGCTCCGGCGCGCGCTGCGCCGCTACGAGAACGAACTGGGCAACGAGGCGCACAGCCAGTACCAGGGCGCCCTCAACGTGGCCGAGCTCAAGCCCGAGGGGCGCACCGAGATGCTGCGCAAGCTGGTCGGCCACCAGGACCACATCGACCGCTACTTCTCCACGCTGTCCGGCGCGATTTCCATCGACGACTTCTACAACGAAGAACTCTTGACCTTGCTCGACCAGAGCTGAGCGACGACCCACCCGCTCCCTGGTTCGCCGAATTTGGAGACACAATGATCCCGTTGTCGTTCGCGCAGCGCCGGCTGTGGTTCGTGGACCGGTTCGAAGGCCCTTCGCCGACCTACAACGGCGCGTTCGCCCTGCGGCTGACCGGTGAGCTGGACGCGGGCGCGCTGGAGGCGGCGCTCCGCGACGTCGTCGACCGGCACGAGGTCCTCCGCACGGTGATCGTCGAGGGCGACGACGGCGTCCCGTACCAGCGGGTCCTGGCGTCCGGGGAGCAGCCGGTCGGCCTGCCGGCCGTCGAGGTCACACCGCAGGAGCGGGCGGCGGCCGTCGACCGGGCGGCCAAGGAGACCTTCGACCTGGCCGCCGACGTGCCGATCCGCGCCACCCTCCTGCGGACCGGCCCGCGCGAGCACACCCTCGTGCTCGTGGTCCACCACATCGCCCTGGACGGGGAGTCCCTCGGACCATTGCTGCGCGACCTCGCCGACGCGTACGCCGCCCGCAGGCAGGGGGCGGCCCCGGTGTGGGAGCCGCTCCCCGTGCAGTACGCGGACTACACGCTGTGGCAGCGGGACGTGCTCGGCGACGAGTCCGACCCCGGCAGCCTGGCCGCCGGGCAGCTGGCGTACTGGCGCGAGGCCCTGGCCGGGATGGCTCAGCCGCTGGCGCTGCCCACGGACCGCCCGCGCCCCCAGCGGACCCGCCCCGACGGCGGCCTGGTCCGCTTCCCGGTCGAGCCCGGGCTGCTCGCCGCCGTGGAGAAGCTGGCCGCCGAACAGGACATCACCGTCTCCATGGTCATGCACTCGGCGCTCGCGGTGCTCCTGCACCACCTCGGCTGCGGGGACGACATCCCCATCGGCGCGCCGATCGCGGGCCGCACCGACGAGGAACTGCGCGACCTCGTCGGCTTCTTCGTCAACACCTGGGTGCTGCGCGTCGACCTCTCCGGCAACCCGACCTTCCGCGAGCTGCTGCGGCGGGTCCGCGACCGGTCCCTGGCCGCCTACGACCACCAGGACATCCCCTTCGAGCGGCTGGTGGAGCTCCTCAACCCGGACCGGTCCACCGCCTACCACCCCTTCTTCCAGGTGATGCTCGCCTGGCAGGAGCCCCTGGGACGGCTGGAGTTCGCCGGCCTCGACGCCGAGTCCGAGACGCTGGACACCGGAACGGCCAAGTTCGACCTGTTCTTCAACATGATCCCGGACACCTCGGGCGGGGCGGACGTCCGCCTGGAGTACGCCACCGACCTGTTCGACCGGGACACCGTCGAGTCCCTCGCGGCCCGGTTCGTCCGCGTGCTCGGCGCCCTCACCTCCGACTCGGACCGCACCGTCGGCGGCGTCGACGTGCTCGACGACGCCGAGCGCGACCTGCTGCTCCACCGGTTCGACGACACCGCCGCCGAGGTGCCCGCCGGGCTGACGGTCCCGGAGCTGTTCGAGGCGCAGGCGGCCCGGACCCCGGACGCCCCGGCCCTGGTCCGCGAGGGCCGGACGCTGACCTACCGCGAGCTCGACGACCGGGCCGAGGCCCTCGCGCGGGAGCTGAACCGGCGCGGGGCCGGGCCCGAGGACCTCGTGGTGCTGGCGCTGCCGCGCACGGAGGAACTCGTCATCGGCCTGCTCGGCATCCTCAAGTCCGGGGCCGGCTACGTGCCGCTGGACCCGCGGTACCTCGCCGGCCGGGCGCACACCGTGCTCACCGAGGCCCGCCCGCGGTTCGTGCTGACCGACACCGCGACCGCCCGGGAGCTGCCGGAGCACGGGGCCGCCGTCGTCGACGTCGACGACCGCGCCGCGTGGCCGGCTCCCGAGGGGCCGCGGGAGGAGGCCGTGCGGCCCGCGCCGGACAACCTGGCGTACGTGATGTACACCTCCGGCTCCACGGGCAAGCCCAAGGGCGCCGCGATCACCCACCGCGGCGTGGTCAACGGCGTACGGGAACTCGTACGCGTCCTCGACGTGGAGCCCGGCTGGAAGATGCTCTCCGGCACCTCCATCAACTTCGACGTCTCCGTCTTCGAACTGCTGACCACCCTTTCCACCGGCGGCACCGCCGAACTCGTGGAGAACGCCTTGGCGCTCGCCGAGCGGGACACCTGGGACGGCCACGTCCTCAGCGGCGTCCCCTCGGTGCTCGCGGAACTCGTGGGCCACCTGCACAAGGCGCCCGGCGTGCGCAGCGTCGTCTTCGCCGGCGACGTGCTCCCGGCCCGGCTGGTGCGCCAGGTGCGCGAGGCCCTGCCCGGCGCGCAGATCGTCAACTCCTACGGGCAGAGCGAGAGCTTCTACGCCACCGCCTTCCCCCTCGCGGCGACCGAGGAGTGGGGGCGGGGCGAGGTCGCGCCCATCGGCACGCCGCTGGGCAACATGCGCGCCTACGTGCTGGGCCCGGGCCTCGCCCCGGTTCCGCAGGGGGTCATCGGCGAGCTGTACGTGGTCGGCACCTGCCTGGGCCGCGGCTACCACGACCGCCCGGGCCCGACCGCCGAGCGGTTCGTCGCCAACCCGTTCGGCCCCCCGGGCGAACGGATGTACCGCACGGGCGACCTCGCCCGCTGGAACGCCCGGGGACAGCTGGAATGCGTCGGCCGGGGCGACGGCCAGGTGAAGGTGCGCGGCTTCCGCATCGAGACGGCCGAGGTCGAGGCGGCGCTCACCGCCCACCCCGGCATCAGCGAGGCGGTGGTCATCGGCCGCGAGGCGCCCACGGGAGGCAAGCGGCTCGTCGCCTACGTGGTCCACACCGGTGACGGGGCCGTCGGCGACGACGGGGCCGGCGGCATCGGCGACGTGGATGTCCAGGCCGGCGCCTCGGCCGCCGAACTGCGCAGGTTCACCGCCGCCCGGCTGCCCGACTACATGGTGCCCTCCGCCTTCGTCGCCGTCGGCCGGCTGCCGCTCGGCCCGACCGGCAAGCTGGACCGCTCGGCGCTGCCCGAGCCGGACTACGCGGGCGAGGCCTACCGCGAGCCCCGCACCGAGGCCGAGAAGATCATCACCGCGGCCTGCGCGGACGTGCTCGGCGTCGACCGGGTCGGCGTCGACGACGACTTCTTCGCCATCGGCGGCGACAGCCTGCGCTCGATCCAGGTCGTGGCCCGCGCCCGGGCCCGGGGCCTGGACCTCACCACGCGGGAGATCTTCGAGTGCCGCACGGCGGCCCGGCTGGCCGAGGCGGCCGCCGACCGCGGCGACCGGGCGCCCGTGCTCGCGGAACTCGCGGGCGGCGGCGTCGGCCCGATGCCGCTCCCGCCGGTGGCGCGGCACGTGTTCGACCACGGCGGCGGGCTGAACCGTTTCGCCATGTCGATGGTGCTCGAACTGCCCCGGGACATCGACGAGGCCGGGCTGGCCGCCACCCTCGACTCCGTCCTCGACCGGCACGACCTGCTGCGCGCCCGGCTCGTGCGCGGCTCCGGCGAACCCTCCCTCGACGTGCGCCCGCGCGGCGCCGTACGGGCGGCGGACCTGATCCGCCGCGTCCCCGTCCCCGGCGGCTGGGCGGACCCCGGAGCGCTGCGGACGGCCGAGGAGGAGCTGGAGGCCTCGGCCGGCCGGCTCGACCCCGAGGCCGGGACCATGGCGGACTTCGTCTGGTTCACCGCGGACTCCGGCGAGGGCCGGCTCCTCGTGGTCCTGCACCACCTCGTCGTGGACGGCGTCTCCTGGCGCATCCTCATGTCCGACCTCGCCGAGGCCTGGCAGGACGTCCGCTCCGGCCGCACCCCCGGGCTCCCCGACACCGGAACCTCCGCCCGCCGCTGGGCGGCCGCCCTGGAGGACGAGGCGATCTCCCCGGAGCGGGAGGCGGAGCTCGACCACTGGCGCGACGTCCTGGAGTCGGCCAACCCGCCCCTCGGGGAGCGGGCGTTCGACCCCGCCGTGGACACCATGGCCACCCTCGACACCGTACGGGTGCAGCTGCCCGCCGAGGTCACCGAGGCGGTGCTGACCAGGCTGCCCGCCGCCTTCAAGGGCACCGGCACCGACGTGCTGCTCGCCGCCCTCGCCCTCGCCGTGAACCGCTGGCGCGGGGCGGACCGCTCGGCGCTGGTCCGGCTGGAGGGACACGGCCGCGAGGAGGACGCCGTACCCGGCGCCGACCTCTCCCGGACCGTCGGCTGGTTCACCGCCATGTACCCCGCCAAGGTCGACGTACGGGGCGTGGACCTCGACGAGGTCCTGGCCGGCGGCCCCGCCGCCGGACGGGCGGTCAAGCTGGTCAAGGAGCAGCTGCGCGCCGTCCCCGGCAAGGGCCTCGGCTACGGCCTGCTGCGCTGGCTCAACCCGGAGACCGCCGTCCAGCTGGAGGAGTACGCCGATCCGCAGATCGGCTTCAACTACCTCGGCCGGATCTCCGGCGCCGACGTGCCCGAGCACCTGCGCGGCCACGGCTGGAGCCCGTCCGACTGGTCCTCCGAGCTGATCCCGATGCCCGACCCGGACCTGCCCGCGCTCTCCGCGCTGGAGGTCAACTCGGTCGTCACCGACACCGCCGAAGGGGCCCGGCTCCAGACCGCCTTCATGTTCCCCACCGGCGTCCTCTCCCGCGAGCGGGCCGCCGAGCTGGCCGCCCTGTGGGTCGAGGTGCTGCACGGCATGGCCGCGTACGCCGCCCGCCCGCGGATCGGCGGGCTCACCCCCTCCGACGCCCCGCTGGTCACCGTCGGACAGGGCGAGATCGAGGAGTGGGAGAAGCGCTACGGCCGGCTGGTCCAGGTGTGGCCGCAGGCCCCCGGCCAGTCCGGCATCCAATTCCAGGCGGCGCTCGCCGACGGCGCCTTCGACGTCTACCACATGCAGTTCGTGCTGCACCTGACCGGCCACGTGGACCCCGCGCGCATGCGGGCGGCCGGACAGGCCCTCCTGGACCGCTACCCCAACCTGCGCTCCGCGTTCCTCGCCGCCGACGGCGGGGACCCCGTCCAGGTCGTCGCCGAACACGTCGACGTGCCCTGGCGCCACCTCGACCTGACCGGCCGCACCGCGGCCGAGCAGGACGCGGCGCTCGACGCGGCCCTCGCCGCCGACCGGGCCGACCAGCTCGACCCCGCGCGGCCGCCGCTCTTCCGCCTGGCCCTGCTCACCTGCGGGCCCGACCGGTCCAAGCTCGTCGTCACGGCGCACCACACCCTCTTCGACGGCTGGTCCTCGCCCCTGGTCATCAAGGACCTGGTCCGGCTCTACGCCGGCGACGGGGAACTCCCCCCGGTCCGCGGCTACGGCGACTACCTGGCCTGGCTCTCCCGCCAGGACCGGGACGCCTCCGCGGCCCGGTGGAAGGAGGAGCTCGACGGCTTCGACCAGCCGACCCTCATCGCCGCCGAGCGCACCGCCGAGGGGGAGGCCACGGCCCTCGGCCGCGTCGAGGTCCCGCTCTCCATCGACAAGGGCCGCGAACTCGCCCGCCGCGCCGCCGAACTCGGCGTCACGCTCAACACCCTCCTCCAGGGCGCCTGGGCGGTCCTGCTCGCCAAGCTGACCGGCCGGGACGACGTGGTCTTCGGCGCCGCCGTCAACGGCCGCCCGGCCGACCTGGCCGGCTCGGACGAGATGGTGGGCCTGTTCATCAACACCCTGCCCACCCGCGTCCGCTGCCGGCCGGGCGACACCCTGGGCGAGGTCGTCACCGACCTCCAGGACCGCCAGGTCTCCCTGCTCGACCACCACTACTACGGCCTGGCCGACATCCAGCGCGGCGTCGCACTGCCCTCGCTGTTCGACACCATCGTCGTCTTCGAGAACTACCCCATCGACCGCGAGGGCATCGTCGAGGCCAACGAGTCGGCCGGGTTCACCATCGACGCCATCCGCCCCTTCGCCGGCTCGCACTACCCGCTCACCCTCAACTCCTCCGACCCCTACCTGCGCCTCTCCCTCGACTACCAGACCACCCTCTTCGACCGGGACGCGGCCGAGGGCATCGCCGCCCGGCTCGTCCGGGTCCTGGACCGGATCCTGGAGGACCCGAAGACCCCCGTCGGCTCCGTCGACGTGCTGTCGGCGGACGAGCGGCGGCTGCTGGTCGAGGGGGTCAACGACACGGCCCACCCCGTGACGGACGACACCCTGCCGGGCGCGTTCGAGGCCCAGGTGCGGCGCACGCCCGACCGGACGGCGCTCATCGGCGAGGGGGAGACCCTGACCTACGCCGAGTTCAACCGCCGCGCCAACCGGCTCGCGCACTGGCTCGTCGAGCGGGGCGCGGGACCCGAACGGCTGGTCGCCGTCAAGGTGCCCCGCTCCGTCGACCTGATGGTCGCGATCCACGCCGTGGTGAAGGCGGGCGCCGCCTACGTGCCCGTCGACACCGAACTCCCCGAGGACCGCGTACGGCTCGTGCTGGACGGCGCGAAGCCGCTGCTCGTCCTCGACGCGGACCTCCCGGACGTCTCCGGCTACCCGGACACCGACCCCGTGCGCGCGCTCTCCCCGGACCACGCCGCGTACGTCATCTTCACCTCCGGCTCCACCGGCCGCCCCAAGGGCGTCCAGGTCGCCCACCGGGCCATCATGAACCGGCTGGAGTGGGGCCTCGCCCACTTCGACGTCACCCCCGAGGACCGCGTCCTGCTCAGCACCACCGCGAGCTTCGACGTCTCGGTGCCCGAGATCTTCGCCCCCCTCCAGAGGGGCGCCGCCGTCGTCATCGCCCGCCCCGACGGGCGCCGCGACCCCGCCTACCTCGCCGGCCTGATCCGGCGCGAGCGCGTCACCGGCGCGGACTTCGTCCCCTCCCTGCTGGAGGCCTTCGCGGCCGAACCCTCCGCCAAGGACTGCGACAGCCTGCGCTGGATCGAGGTGGCGGGCGAGGCCTTCCCGCCCGCCCTCGCCAACAAGGTCTCCGCCCTCCTCCCCGCCCTCGGCGTCCACAACCTCTACGGACCCACCGAGGCCTCCGTCGAGGTCACCGCCCACCGGCACGTACCGGGCGCGGACCGGGTCCCCATCGGCGCACCGGTGTGGAACACGCAGGTGTACGTCCTCGACGCCGCGCTGCGCCCGGTCGCCCCGGGCGTCGCCGGCGAGCTGTACCTGGCCGGCGCCGGCCTCGCCCGCGGCTACCTCGGGCAGACCGGCCTCACCTCGGAGCGTTTCGTCGCCTGCCCGTTCGGCGGGCCCGGCAGCCGGATGTACCGCACCGGCGACGTCGTCCGCTGGAACGCCGACGGCGAGGTCGAGTACATCGGCCGCTCCGACTTCCAGGTCAAGCTCCGCGGCTTCCGCATCGAGCTCGGGGAGATCGAGCAGGTCGTCGCCGCGCACCCGGACGTCGAAAGCGCCGTGGCCCTCGTCCGCGAGGACCGCCCCGGCGACCAGCGCCTCGTCGCGTACGTGGTCCCGGCGGCCGGCCGGACCCCCGAGCGGCTGGACCCGGAGGCCCTGGCGGACCTGGCCCGCGCGCACCTGCCCGCGTACATGGTCCCCTCGGCGGTCGTCCCGCTCGCCGCCCTCCCCTCCACCCCCAGCGGCAAGCTCGACCGCAAGGCGCTGCCCGCACCCGACCTGCCCGCCAGCGCCGAGCCCGTCCGGGGACCGCGCAACGCCACCGAGGAGACGCTCTGCGGGCTGTTCGCCGACCTCCTCGGCGTCGAGGAGATCGGCATCGACGTCGACTTCTTCGACCACGGCGGCCACTCGCTGCTGGCCACCCGGCTCACCGGCCGCATCCGCAACGCCCTCGACGTCGACGTGAAGGTCACGACCGTGTTCCGCAACCCGACCGTCGCCCAGCTGGCGGAGCAGATCGCGGAACTGGCCGGGTCGACGTCGAACCGCCCCCAGCTGCGGCCCCGCCTGGGCCGGACGACCGTATCGGAGCAGGCCCGATGATCCCCCTGTCCTTCGCGCAACGCCGGATGTGGTTCCTCCACCGCCTGGAGGGCCCCTCCGCGACCTACAACATCCCGTTCGTGCTGCGCCTGGACGGGCCCCTGGACACGGACGCCCTGGCCGCGGCCGTGCGCGACGTCGTCGCCCGGCACGAGAGCCTGCGCACCCTCGTCACGGAGGACGCGGACGGGACGCCGGAGCAGCTGATCCTCCCGCCCCAGGAGGCGGACATCCGGCTGCGGGTGGCCGACGTGACCGCCGGCGCGGTCGACGCCGCGCTGCGGGAGGCCGTCGCCCAGCCGTTCGACCTGGACACCGAACCGCCCCTGCGGGCGACCGCCTTCCGCGTCGCCCCGCAGGAGCACGTCCTGGCGTTCGTCTTCCACCACATCGCCGCCGACGGCGCCTCGATGGGGCCGTTCCTGCGCGACCTCATGGAGGCCTACGCCGCCCGCCACGCCGGACACGGGCCGGACTGGGAGCCGCTCCCCGTCCAGTACAAGGACTACACGCTCTGGCAGCAGCAGCTGCTGGGCGACGAGGAGGACCCCGAGAGCATCGCCGCGGGCCAGCTGGACTACTGGCGCCGGGAACTGGCCGACGTGCCGCAGCCGGTGAACCTGCCGCTGGACCGCCCCCGCCCGGCGGTGGCGAGCCACCGGGGCGGCCACGTCTCCTTCGAGCTGGAACCGGAACTCGTCACCCGCCTCGGGAAGCTGGCCGCCGAACACGGCGCCACCGCCCCCATGGTCGCCCAGGCCGCGCTCGCCGTCCTGCTGCACAAGCTGGGCGGCGGCGAGGACGTCACCATCGGCAGCCCCATCGAGGGCCGCACCGAGGAAGCGCTGTCCGACCTCGTCGGGTTCTTCGTCAACACCTGGGTGCTGCGCGCCGACCTGTCGGGGAACCCCGCCTTCGGCGAGCTGCTGGACCAGGCCCGCGACAAGGCCCTCGCCGCGTACGACCACCAGGACGTCCCCTTCGAGCGGCTGGTGGAACTGATCGGCCTGGACCGCTCCACCTCCTACCAGCCGCTGTTCCAGGTGATGCTGGCCTGGCAGTTCGTCTGGCCGGAGATCCGGATGCCCGGACTGCGGGTCACCCCCGTCGCCCTGGGCACCGACACCGCCAAGTTCGACCTGTTCTTCAACATCGTCCCGGACGCCTCCGGGCGCGCGCACGGCCGCCTGGAGTACGCGGCCGAACTGTTCGACCACCCCACCGCCGTCGCCGTCGTCGACCGGTTCGTCCGGATCCTGGAACAGGCCGTCGCCGACCCCGCCGTGCGCGTCGCCGAGCTCGACGTCCTCGACGCCGACGAGCGCCGGTGGCTGCTCGACGGGGCCAACGACACGGCCGCACCCACCCTGGAGCCCGGCCTGGTGGAGGCCGTGGCCCGGCAGGCCCGCGAGAACCCCGACGCCCCCGCCGTCATCGCCGAGGACGAGACGCTGACCTACGCCGAGCTCGACGCGCGGGCCGGCCGGCTGGCGCACTGGCTCACCGGACGCGGGGTGGGCCCCGAATCCCTGGTCGCCGTCCGCCTGCCCCGCTCGGCGGACCTCGTCGTCGCCCTGCTCGCGGTCCTCAGGACGGGCGCGGCCTACGTCCCCGTCGACCCGGACCATCCGCGGGCGCGCATCGAGTACATCCTCGCCGACTCCCGCCCGGCACTCGTCCTCGACGCCGAGACCATGGCCGCCGCCCGGGACGGCGCCGGCCGGCCCGGCCCGGCGCCCGCCCCGCGCGTCCACCCGGACCACACCGCGTACGTCATCTACACCTCGGGCTCCACCGGCAACCCCAAGGGCGTCGCCGTCCCGCGCGGCGCGCTGGACAACTTCCTCGCCACCCTGGGCCGCACGGTCCCGCTGACCCCCGCCGACCGGTGGCTGGCCGTGACCACGGTCTCCTTCGACATCGCGGCCCTGGAGCTGTACCTCCCGCTGGTCCACGGCGCCGCCGTGGTGCTCGCCGGCAAGGACACCCTCTCCGACCCCTCACAGGTCGCGGCCGTGCTGCGGCGCCACCGGGTCACCGTGGTCCAGGCGACCCCGGCGTTCTGGCAGGTGCTCCTCCAGCACGAGCCGGACGCCGCCACGGGCCTTCGGGTCCTCACCGGCGGCGAGGCCCTCCCGGCCCGGCTGGCCGGGACGCTCGCCGCCCGGGCCGCCGAGGTGTTCAACGTGTACGGCCCCACCGAGACCACCGTCTGGTCCACCCTGGCGCCCGTCCGGGCCGGGACCGGCGTCGCGATCGGCACACCGATCGGCAACACGCGGGTGTACGTCCTCGACGCACGGCTGAACCCCGTCCCACGCGGGGTCCAGGGCGAGCTGTACATCGCCGGCGACGGCCTGGCGCGCGGCTACCAGGGCCGCCCGGAACTGACCTCCGAGCGGTTCACGGCCTGCCCGTTCGGCCCCGCCGGCGCGCGCATGTACCGCACCGGCGACCTGGTGCGCTGGTCCGCCGACGGCCGCCTGGAATACCTCGGGCGCACCGACTTCCAGGTGAAGGTGCGCGGCTTCCGCATCGAACTCGGCGAGATCGAGAAGGCCCTGGCCGCACACCCCGGCGTGGCCCAGGCCGTGGTCGTGGTGCGCGAGGACCGGGAGGACGACAAGCGCCTCGTGGGCTACGTCGTCCCCGACCCGGACGCCGCGGCCGAGGGCACCGACGCCGACGACCAGGTCGACGAATGGCGCCAGGTCTACGACGAGACGTACGCCGGCTCCGGCGACGAGGCGCTCGGCGAGGACTTCGAACTGTGGACCTCCTCCTACGACGGCGAGCCCATCCCGCGCGAGCAGATGCGGGAGTGGCAGGACGCGGCCGTGGCGCAGGTGCTGCGGTACGCGCCCCGCCGGGTGCTGGAGATCGGCGTCGGCTCCGGACTGCTGCTGGCGAAGATCGTCGGCGAGGTCGAGGAGTACTGGGGCACCGACATCTCCGCCACCGTCGTCGACCGCGTCCGCCGGCAGGCCGAACAGGCCGGCCACGGCGGGCGGGTCCGGCTGAGCGCCCAGGCCGCGGACGACGTCTCCGGGCTGCCCCGCGGCACGTTCGACACCGTCGTCCTCAACTCGGTGGTGCAGTACTTCCCCGGCGCCGGCTACCTCGACCGGGTGCTGGCCGGGGTCATGGACCTGCTCGCGCCCGGCGGCCGGGTGATCGTCGGCGACGTCCGCAACGCCGCGACCCTGCGGACGCTGCTCACCGCGACACAGCGCGCGGCCCACCCGTACGCGGCCCCCGGAGAACTGCGCAGCCTGGTCGAGAAGGCCCTGTTCGCCGAACGGGAACTGGTCGTCGCCCCCGAGTGGTTCACCGAGTGGGCGCACGGCCGCCCCGTCGCCGTCGACATCCGGCTGAAGGCGGCGGACGCGCACAACGAGCTGACCCGGCACCGCTACGAGGTGGTCCTGCACAAGGACCCGGCCGACGCGCTCGACCTGGCCGGCGTACCGGCCGTGCCCTGGCGGGGCCGGGAGGCCGACCTCGCCGCACTGGCCCTGCGGGCGGGCCGGACGGGCCCGCTGCGCGTGACGGGGATCCCCAACGCGCGGCTGGCCGAGGAGTCGGCCGCCGCCGTCACGGCGGGCGTCCTCGACCCCGCCCCCGCCCCGGCCGGCGCCCCCGCCGACCCGGAGGAACTGCGCCGCGCGGCCCGCACGCACGGCGGGGACGCGGTCGTCACCTGGTCCGGCGAGGACCCGCGCCGCTTCGACCTGCTCCTGCTGCCCGCCCCGCTGCCCGGGCCACGGATCGTCACCGGCGCCTTCACCGCCGCCGCCGGCGCCGCCGGGCGGATCCGCACCAACGACCCCTCCCTCGCCAAGGCCGTCGGCCCGCTGCTGGCCCGGCTCCCCGAATACCTGCGCGGACGCCTCCCGGACTACATGGTGCCCACCGCGCTCGTCCCGCTCTCGCGGATCCCGCTGACCCCGAACGGCAAGCTCGACCGGCGGGCCCTCCCGGTACCGGACCACGCCCAGGCCTCGACCGGCCGGGCGCCGCGCAACCCGCGCGAGGAGGCCCTCTGCGACCTCTTCGCCGAAGTGCTCGGCCTGGAACGGGTCGGCATCGACGACGACTACTTCGCCCTCGGCGGGGACAGCATCCGCTCCATCCGGGTCGTCGCCCGCGCCAAGGCCCGGGGCCTGGCGATCACCGTCCGGGAGATCTTCGAACACCGCACGGTCGCCCGGCTCGTGGAGCTGGCGGACGAGCGCGACGAGGAGCCCCCCGCCCTGCCCGAGCTGCCCGGCGGCGCCGTCGGCCGGGCCCCGCTGCCCCCGGCGGCCGCACGCCTCCTCGCGCCCGGCGGCGGCACCGGCCGGCCCTGCACCGCCGGGGTGCTGACCCTGCCCGAGGGCATCGGCCGGGCGGAACTGGCCGCGGCGGTACGGGCCCTGCTGGACCGGCACGACGTCCTGCGCGCCCGGCTCGACCGGGACGGGCCGGCCCTCATCGTCGAGCCGCCCGGCGGCGTGGACGCCGACGCCCTGCTGCGGGAGGCCCGCGGCGAGGACGTCCGGGCCGAGCTCGACGCCGCGGCGGACCGCCTGGACCCGGACGCGGGCGTCATGGCCCAGTTCGTCCGGCTCGCCTCCGGTACCGGCGCCGGCCGGCTGCTGATCGTCGCGCACCGCCTGGTCGTGGACCGGGCGTCGTGGCCCGTCCTGCTCGCCGACCTGGTCCGCGCCGGGGAGCAGGCGCGCGGGGGCCGTACCCCGCAGCTGCCCCGGACGGGCACCTCGTACCGCCGGTGGGCCCACGCCCTGGCCGACGCCGACGCCGGCGCCGCGCCCGCCCGCCCGCAGCCGGTCCCGTACGAGGAGGAGCCCCTGCCCGGGGCGCGGGAGGTCCGCGGCCCCGCCCCCGCCGCGGACACGGTGCGGGTCCGGGTCCCGGCCGGGGTGACGGCGGCCCTGCTGGACCGGCTGCCCGCGCTGTTCCGCGCCGGCGCCGAGGACGGCCTGGTCACCGCGCTCGCGCTGGCACTGGCCCGCCGCGCCGAGACCCGCGGCCTGCCGGGGGCCCCGGTGTCGGTCCGGCTGGAGGGGCGGGACCGGGACGCGCACCGGGTGCCCGGCGCCGACCTGTCCCGCACCGTCGGAGGGTGCACCCCCGACCTCCCCGCCCGGCTGGACCTGGCCGGCATCGACCTCGCCGACGCGTTCGCCGGCGGACCGGCCGCCGGCCGGGCCCTGAAGGCCGTCAAGGAGCAGGTGCGGGCCGCGGCCGGGCACGACGGCCCCGCCGCACCGCGGATCGCCTTCACCTACCGCGGCCGGACCTCCGACGCCGTCCTGCCCGAGGACCTCCGCGGCCTGGGCTGGGCACCCGACCCCGCGTACGCGGACCTGACCGCCGCCCCGGACCCGGACGCGCCGGTCCGGCCGGCCCTGGAGATCGACGCGGCGGCCGTCCCCGGCCCCGGGGGCGAGGAACTCACCGCCTCCTTCGCCTTCCCCGCCCGGCTCCTCTCCCGCGAGGAGGTGGCCGAACTGGCCGGGCTGTGGGTCGGGGCGCTGACCGCCCTGGCCGCGCACGCCGACGCCCCCGGAGCCGGCGGTCTGACCCCGTCCGACGCACCGCTGGTGGGGGTCACCCAGCAGGAGATCGACACCTGGGAGGCCCGCCACGGCCGGCTGGCCGAGATCTGGCCGGCCACCCCGACGCAGGCCGGGATGCTCTTCCACACGCAGCTCGCCGGCACCTCCTTCGACCCCTACCACAACCAGCTCGTCTTCCACCTGTCCGGCGACGTCGACCCGGAACGCATGTGCCGAGCCGGCCAGGCCCTGCTGGACCGCCACCCCGTCCTGCGCGCCGCGTACGCCGACCGGGCCGACGGCGACGTCGTCCAGGTCGTGCCGGCCGCGGGGGTGACCCTGCCCTGGCGGCACCTCGACCTGACCGCGGCCGCCGAGGACGCGCGGACCGCCGCCTTCGAGGACTTCCTCGCCGAGGACCGGGCCGCCCACTTCGACGTGGAGTCGCCCCCGCTCCTGCGGCTCTCCCTCGTCACAGGGGAACCCGGCCGCGCCGACCTCGTGATGACCTCCCACCACGTCCTGTTCGACGGCTGGTCCACCCCCCTGCTCATGCGCGACCTGCTGCTGCTCTACGGCTCCCGCGGCGACCCGGCCGCCCTGCCCGCGGCCCCCGGCTTCGGCGACTTCCTGGCCTGGCGCGCCCGGCAGGACGAGGCGGAGTCCGCCCGCGCGTGGACGGCCGAACTCGACGGGGCCGACGAGCCGACCCTGCTCGCCCCCGGCTCCCGGGGCATCGGCGACGAGGGCGTCGCCCAGCTCGACGTGGACCTCCCGGCCGGGGAGGCGCGGGCCCTGGCGGCCCGCGCCGCCGAGCTGGGCGTCACCGTCAACACCCTGGTCCAGGGCGCCTGGGCGCTGCTGCTCGGCCGGCTCACCGGCCGCCGGGACGTGGTGTTCGGCGCCACCGTCTCCGGACGCCCGCCCGCCGTGGCGGACGTCGACGCCATGGTCGGGATGTTCATCAACACCCTCCCGGTACGCGTCGCGTACGCGCCCGGCGACACCCTCGCCGAAGTCCTCACCCGGCTCCAGGACCGGCAGGCCCGCCTGCTGGAACACCACCACCGCGGGCTCACCGAGATCCAGCGGGCCGTCGGCCGGCAGTCCCTCTTCGACACCCTGTTCGTCTTCGAGTCCTACCCCGTGGACCGGGAGGGCCTGTCCGCCGCGAGCGCCGCCGCCGGCGGGATCGCCTTCACGGGCCTGCGCCCGGCCACGGCCACCAACTACCCGCTGGCCCTGATGGCGGCGGCCGACCCGCACCTCCAGCTCGTCTTCCAGTACGCGCCCGGCGTCTTCGGCCGGGACGCCGTGGAGGAGATCGCCGGCCGCCTCGTCCGCGTCCTGCGGCAGCTGGCCGCCGACCCGGAGCTGACGGTCGCCCGGCTCGACGTCCTGGACCCGGCCGAACGCGACCGGCTGCTCACCGCCTTCAACGCCACGGCCGTGCCCACCCCGGACACCACCGTGCACGGCCTCGTCGCCGCGCAGGCCGCCCGGACCCCCGACGCGGTGGCCCTGGTCGCACCGGACGCGTCCCTCACCTACGCCGAGCTGGACGCCCGGGCCGAGGGCCTGGCGCGCGAACTGGCCCGGCGCGGCGTGGGACGGGAGTCCCCGGTCGCCCTCGCCCTGCCGCGCTCGGCGGACCTGGTCGTCGCCCTGCTCGCGATCCTCAAGGCGGGCGGCGCCTACCTGCCGGCCGACCCCCGCTACCCCAGCCGGCGCCTGGCGGCCATCCTGGCCGAGGCCCGCCCCCACCTGGTGCTCACCGACTCCGCGACGCTCCCCGTCCTGCCGGAGCACGACGCCCCCGACCTCCTCCTGGACACCCTCGCCGCCGACGGCCCCTCCCCGGACGACGCCGCACCCCTCCCGGCGGTCCGCCCGGACGGCCTGGCGTACGTGATGTACACCTCCGGCTCCTCGGGCCGGCCCAAGGGCGTCGCCATCACCCACGCGAACATCGTCAACGGGGTCCTGGAGCTAGCCCCCCGCGTGGGGATGGGGCCTGGCAAGCGGCTCCTCGCGGGCACCTCCGTCAACTTCGACGTCTCGGTGTTCGAGCTCTTCACGACCCTGGCCCGCGGCGGGGTCGTCGAACTGGTCCGGGACGTCCTGGTCCTGGGCGAGCGCGCGGAGGGCTGGAGCGGCGCCGTCGTCTCCACCGTGCCCTCCGCCTTCGCCGAACTCGTCGACGCCCTCGCCGGCCGCACCCGGGTGGAGACGCTCGTCTTCGCCGGCGAGGCCCTGCCCTCCTCGCTCGTCGACCGGGTGCGCGAGGCCTTCCCCGGCGTCCGGGTCGTCAACGCCTACGGGCAGAGCGAGTCCTTCTACGCCACCGCCCACACCGTCCCCGAAGGCAGCGCGGGCCGGCCCGGGAGCGCACCCGTCGGCACCCCGCTCGGCAACATGCGGGCCTACCTCCTCGGCCCCGACCTGGCGCCGGTGCCCCAGGGCGCCGTCGGCGAGCTGTACGTCGGCGGGAACGTGGGCCGCGGCTACCAGGGCCGCGCCGGCCTGACGGCCGACCGCTTCGTGGCCGACCCGTTCGGACCGGCCGGCGCGCGCATGTACCGCACCGGCGACCTGGCCCGCTGGAACGCCGAGGGGCAGCTGGAGTACGCGGGCCGCGGCGACGCGCAGGTCAAGGTGCGCGGCTTCCGCGTCGAACCCGGCGAGGTCGAGGCCGCGCTCACCGCGCACCCCGGCATCGCCCAGGCGGCCGTCACCGCCCGGCAGGCGGAGCCGGGTTCCGGCAGCCGGCTCGTCGCGTACGCGGTGCCGGCGGACGGCGCGGACGCGGGGGCCGCCGTGGACGCCGAGGAGCTGCGCCGGTTCACCGCCGAGCGGCTGCCCGAGTACATGGTGCCCTCGGCCTTCGTCCTCCTGGACCGGCTGCCGCTCATGCCCAACGGCAAGCTCGACCGGGCCGCGCTGCCCGAACCGGAGTTCACCGGCGCCCCCTACCGTGCGCCCCGCAGCGCCCGCGAGGAGGCCCTGGCCGCGCTGTTCGCCGAGGTGCTCGGCCTGGAACGGGTCGGCATCGACGACGGCTTCTTCGAGCTCGGCGGGCACTCCCTGCTCGCCACCCGGCTGATCAGCCGGGCCCGCGCCGAGCTGGGGCTGGAGATACCCATCCGCAAGATCTTCGACCTGCCGACCGTGGCCGCGCTCGCACCGTGGCTGGCGGAATCGGCTGTTCCGCGCCGCCCCGGTCTGCGCCGGATGTTCGTATGAGGAGTGAAGCAATGATCCCGCTGTCCTTCGTACAACGCCGCACCTGGTTCCTGCACCAGCTGGAGGGTGCGGAGACCTGGAACATCTCCTCGGCGTTCCGGCTGACCGGGCGACTGGACCACACCGCCCTCCTCGCCGCGCTCGGCGACCTCGTCGACCGGCACGAGATCCTGCGCACCACCTACCGGACGGACGAGGACGGGGAGCCGTTCCAGGTGATCCTCCCGCCGGAGCGGGCGCGGGAACAGGTACGGCTGCCGGTGGCCGAGGTGGCGCCCGAGGAGGTGTCCGCCGCCGTCGACGAGACCGTCGCGCACTGGTTCGACCTGGAGACCGAGATCCCCCTGCGGGCCCGCCTGCTGCGCTCCGGCCCCGAGGAGCACGTCCTCGTCCTGGTCGTCCACCACATCGCCTCCGACGGCAGCTCGGGCGCCCCGCTGGCCCGGGACCTGGCCGCCGCCTACAACGCGCGCCGGGCCGGCCGCGCCCCCGGCTGGGAGCCGCTGCCCGTCCAGTACAAGGACTTCACGATGTGGCAGCGCGAGGTCCTCGGCGATCTGGCGGACCCGGACAGCCTCGGCGCACGGCAGATCGCGTACTGGCGCCGCGAACTGGAGGGCGTGCCGCAGCCGCTCGACCTCCCGCTGGACCGCCCCCGCTCCGCGGAGGGCGGCACGGACGGCGACGCCGTCCCCATCCCCGTGGCCGCCGAGGTCATGGCCGGACTGCAGAAGCTCGCCGACGGGCGCGGGCTGACCCTGTCGATGGTCATGCAGGCCGCGCTCGGCGTCCTGCTCGGCAAGCTCGGCGGCGGCGAGGACATCCCCGTCGGCACCCCCATCGCCGGCCGCACCGACGAGGCCCTGAACGACCTCATCGGCTGCTTCGTCAACAACCTGGTCATCCGCATGGACCTCTCCGGCGACCCGACCCTCGCCGGCCTGCTCGCCCAGGTCCGCGACAAGGCGCTGACCGCCTACGAGCACCAGGACGTGCCCTTCGAGGTGCTGGTCGAACAGCTCAACCCCGACCGCTCCGCCGCCTACCGGCCGTTCTTCCAGGTGATGTGCGGCTGGCAGAACACCGAGAAGTGGTCCCTGGAGCTCGACGGCCTCGCGGTCGAGTACCGCCAGGCCCTCCTCGCGACCACCCAGGTCGACGTGTTCTTCAGCATGACCACCGACGAGACGGGCGCCCTGCGCGGGGACATCTCCTACGCCACCCACCTCTTCGACCGGGACACCGTCGAGGACATGGCCGCCCGCTACGCCCGCGTCCTGGAACAGTTCGCCGCCGACCCGCACACCCGCGTCGCCGACGTCGACGTCCTCCTCGACGGCGAGCGGGAGCTGCTGCTCACCGAGGTCAACGACACCGCCGAACCCACCCTCGACGGCGGCCTGGCCGAGGAGCTGCGCCGCCACGCCGAAGCCGCCCCGGACCACCCCGCCGTCATCGCCGAGGAGGAGACGCTCACCTACCGCGAGCTGGAGGCCCGCTCCAACCGCCTCGCGCACTGGCTCGTCTCGCGCGGCGTGCGCGCCGAGTCGCTGGTCGCCGTGTGCCTGCCCCGGACCGCCGACCTGCCGGTGGCCCTGCTCGCCGTCCTCAAGGCCGGCGGCGCCTACGTGCCGGTCGACCCCGACCACCCGCGCTCCCGCACCGACTTCGTCCTCGCACAGGCCGGGCCGGCGCTCGTCCTCGACGCCGAGACCCTGGCCGCCGTCGACCTGGCCGCCCACCCCGACACGCCGCCCGCCGTCGAGGTCCGCCCGGACAACGCCCAGTACGTCATCTACACCTCGGGCTCCACCGGCACCCCCAAGGGCGTGACCGTCCCGCGCGGCGCGCTCGCCAACTTCCTGGCCGCCACCCGGCGCCGCTTCCCGCTGACCCCCGCCGACCGGATGCTCTTCAGCACCACCGTGTCCTTCGACATGGCCAACACCGAGCTGTACCTCCCGTTCGTCTGCGGCGCCACCATGGTCCTGGCCAGGAAGGAGACCGTCACCGACCCGGCCGCCATGACGGCCCTGCTGCGCCGCCACTCCGTCACCGTCGTCCAGGCCACCCCCGGCTTCTGGCAGATGCTGCTCGCGCACGAGCCCGACGCCGCCCGCGGCCTGCGGATCATCACCGGCGCGGAGGCCGTCCCCGTCCGCCTCGCCGAGACGCTCGCCGAGCAGGCCGTCGAGGCCGGCAACTGGTACGGCCCGTCCGAGACCACCACCTGGTCCACCACCGCCCCCCTCAAGGCGGGCGCCGCGGTGACCATCGGCACACCGGTCGGCAACACGCGGGTGTACGTGCTCGACTCCCGGCTGCGCCCCGTCCCACGCGGGGTGCAGGGCGAGCTGTACATCGCCGGAGACGGACTCGCGCGCGGCTACCAGGACCGTCCGGACCTGACCGCCGAACGCTTCCTGCCCTGCCCCTTCGGCCCCGCCGGCGCGCGCATGTACCGCACCGGCGACCTGGTGCGGTGGGACAAGGCGGGCCGGCTGGAGTACCTCGCCCGCACCGACCACCAGGTCAAGGTCCGCGGCTTCCGCATCGAACTCGGCGAGATCGAGCACGTACTGGCCGGCCACCCCGCCGTCGCGCGGGCCGCGGTCGTGGTCCGCGAGAACCGGCAGGGCGACCGGAGCATCGCCGGCTACGTGGTGCCCGCGGCGGACGCCGCCGCGGCGGACGAGCTGCTCCCCGAGCTGACCGCCTACCTGCGCGGACGCCTCCCGGACTACATGGTGCCCGCCCTGCTGGTCCCCCTCGCCGAGATCCCGCTGACCGCCAACGGCAAGCTCGACCGGCAGGCCCTGCCCGACGGGCAGGCCCCCGCCGCGGCCGGCGGGGCGCCGCGCAACTCCCACGAGGAGAAGCTGGCCGCCGTCTTCCGCGAGCTGCTCGACCGGGAGCACGTCGGCGTCGACGACGACTTCTTCGCCCTCGGCGGCCACTCCCTGCTCGCCACCCGGCTCAGCGTCCGCATCCGCAAGGACTTCGACGTCGAACTCCCGCTGCGGACGATCATCAAGTTCCCGACGGTGGCCCAGCTCGCCGCCCTGCTGCTCGCCGGCGCCGTCCCCGACGAGGTCGCCGACCCGTTCGGCGTCGTCCTGCCCCTGAACGGCGACCCGGGCACGGGGAAGAAGCCGCTGTGGTTCTTCCACGGCGGAGGCGGCCTGGGCTGGGCCTACTTCAGCTTCGTGACGCACGTGCAGGGCCGGCAGGCCTACGCCCTCCAGTCGCGCGGCGCCGACGGCCGGGCCCCGCTGGTGGAGTCGATCGACGAGATGGTCGACCACTTCATCGAGGAGATGCTGGCCGTCCAGCCGGAAGGGCCCTTCAACCTCGTCGGCTGGTCCTACGGCGGCACCCTTGTCCAGGCCGTCGCGGCCGGCCTCGACCGGCGCGGCCACGAGATCGCCCTCACCGCGATCCTGGACTCCCAGCCGGGCGGCCAGGGCTGGTCGGACATCCACCGCGACAAGACGGTCGAGGACTACCGCGACGAGCTGGAGGACTTCTTCGGCCAGTACATCGGCACCGGGAACCAGCAGGACTTCCTGGACAACATGGCGAAGGTCCTGGCCAACAACACGAACCTGATGATGGATTGGGAATCCCCGGTCTACCGCGGCGACGTGGTCTTCTTCCACGCCACGCTCAAGGACGAGAGGTACGCCCACCTCTGGCGCCCCTACGTCCTCGGCGCCGTCGAGGAGCACGACGTGGCCGCCACCCACCACGAGATGAACCTGCCCGGACCCGTGTCCGAGGTCTTCGAGGTTCTCAACCGGAAGCTGGCGGACCTGGCATGACCAACCGTCGCACGGATGATCGGAGCTGGTCGCGATGACGGAAACCACCCTGCTCTGCGTGCCCTTCGCCGGAGCGGGCCCCTCGTTCTTCCACCCCTGGCGGGAGCCGGCCGCCGGCCGCTGGCGGGTGACCTCGGTGGAGCTGCCGGGCCGGGAGCGCAGGATCATGGAGGAGCCGTACCGCGACGTCTTCGAGGCGGCCAAGGGCTCCGTCGACGACGTGATGGCCGACCTCGGCGAAGGGGCCCGGACCGTGCTGTTCGGCCACAGCCTGGGCGCGGTCCTCGCCTACGAACTGGCGCACCTGCTGGTCGCGCGCGGCGTCCACGTAGAACGGCTGGTCGTCAGCGGCTCGCCCGGCCCGTGGACCCAGCGCGAGCGGCGCGCCGCGGGCCTGCCCGACGAGGAGTTCCTCGCCCGCGTCGAGGAGTTCGCCGGGTTCCGGCACGAGGCCCTGGACCACCCGGAGATGCGCGAGCTGATCCTGCCGGTCCTCCAGGCCGACTGCGAGATGCACGAGAACTACGTACCGAGCACCGACGTGCCGCTGGCGGTGCCGATCTGCTCGCTGCGCGGCGCCGCCGACGGTCTGGTCACCGCGCGGGAGGCCCGCCAGTGGGAGGCGGCGACCACGGCCGGCTGCACCTACGCGGAGTTCCCCGGCGACCACATGTACCTGGTCGACGCCGCCCGGGAGGTCCTGGACGTGATCGCGGCGCAGCCCGTGTGAACAGCGGAGATGCGCTCCAGCGCCGTGTCAGCGGCGTGACAGGTGGATGACAGGACCGGAGAGGAAAGTGGAGGCATGAGAAGTTCAGCGATCGCAGTTTCAGGGCTGCGCAAGGCATACGGCGACAAGGTCGTGCTCGACGGCATCGACTTCGACGTCGCCGCGGGATCGGTCTTCTCCCTGCTCGGCCCGAACGGGGCCGGCAAGACGACGACGGTCAACGTCCTGACCACGCTGATGAAGGCCGACGCCGGCACCATCCGCGTCGCCGGACACGACGTGGCGACCGAGACGAAGAAGGTGCGCGGGGCCATCGGGGTCACCGGCCAGTTCGCCGCGGTCGACGAACTGCTGTCGGGCCGGGAGAACCTCCAGCTGATGGCGGACCTGAAGCGCGTGCGCGACGGCGGCCGGGTGGTCACGGGCCTGCTGGAGCGGTTCGACCTGGTGGAGGCGGCGGACAAGCGGGCGTCCACCTACTCCGGCGGTATGCGCCGTAAGCTGGACCTGGCGATGACCCTGGTCGGCAACCCGCAGGTGATCTTCCTCGACGAGCCGACGACGGGCCTCGACCCGCGCAGCCGGCGCACCATGTGGGGGATCGTCCGCGAGCTGGTCGCCGAGGGCACCACCATCTTCCTCACCACCCAGTACCTGGAGGAGGCCGACCAGCTCGCCGACCGGATCGCGGTCCTCAACCAGGGCCGGCTGGTCGCCCAGGGCACCCCCGAGGAGCTCAAGCGCCAGATCCCCGGCACCCACGTCCGGTTCCGCTTCGCCGACCTCGTCGAACTCGACGCCGCGGCCCGGGTCCTGACCGAGGCCACCCGGGACGAGGAGGAGCTGACGCTGAGCGTCCCCGGCGACGGCGAGACGCGTTCCGTGCGGACCCTGCTCGACCGGCTCGACGCCCACGGGCTCGACGCACAGGAGTTCTCGGTGCAGCGCCCGGACCTCGACGACGTCTTCCTCGCCCTCACCGACCAGTCGGCGGGCGCCCAGAACACCAGCAAGGAGGCGATCGCACAGTGAGCACGGTCTCGACGCCGTTGGCCGACTCGGCGATCATGCTGCGCCGCAACCTGAAGCACACCGTGCGCAACCCCGTCACGGTCTTCAACGCGGTCCTGTTCCCCATCATCATCATGCTCATGTTCGTCGGGGTGTTCGGCGGCGCCTTCAGCGTCGGCGAGGACTACGTCGACTACGCCACGCCCGGCCTGCTCGTGATGGCCATCAGCTACGGCCTGGGCGCCACCGCCACGGCCGTGAACGACGACATGACCAAGGGCATCATCAACCGCTTCAAGGTCATGGACGTCTCCCGCGGAGCCATGCTCACCGGACACGTCGTCATCACCACGGTGCGCTGCCTGGTGGCCTGCGCGGCCATCGTCGGGGTGGCCTTCGCCATGGGCTTCGACCCGGCGGCCAGTGCCCTCGACTGGCTCGGCGTCGTCGGCGTCATCGTGCTGCTGAGCTTCGCGGCCGGCTGGCTCACCGTCGCCACGGGCCTGGCCGCCAAGACCGTGGAGTCCGCGGGCCTGGCCACCGTCCCGCTGATCATGCTGCCGTTCCTGAGCACCGCGTTCGTCCCTGCGGAGACCATGGGCACGGGCATCCGGCAGTTCGCCGAGTACCAGCCCTTCACCCCGATCATCGAGACCCTGCGCGGGCTGCTGACGGGCCACCCCTCGGGCGGCGACGCCCTCGCGGCCGTCGCCTGGTGCGTGGGCCTCGCCCTCCTCGGATACGTCTGGGCGGTCTCCACGTTCAAGAAGCGGGCGTGAGCCCGGCCTGAGCGCCGCCACCACGGCGGCCGCCGGGACCCGGCCAGGGTCCCGGCGGCCGCCGTACGCGTTTCCGGGGGAACGCCGCCTCACCCCGCCCGGGCCGGACCGCACCACGTGGTCAGCGCCGCCCGGAGCGCGGCGGTGTCCGGCTCGCCGCCGGCGTCCGCCGCCCAGGCCACGTGCCCGTCGGGCCGGATGAGCAGCGCCGCCGGAGCGGGCACCTCGCCGACCGGCGGAACGGGCCACAGGTCGTCCTCGGCGCGCGCCGTGACCAGGTCGACGCGGCCGGCCCAGCCCGCGGCGGCCGCGGCGAGCTCCGCGCCGCCGCACAGGTCGAGCAGGACGGGCCGGGCGGCGTGCAGCAGCCGGTAGACGCCGATGACGCCCTCGTCCGTCTTCAGGTCGGCGTCGAAGACCCGGCGGCCCTCCATCGGGTGGTCGCCGCCGACCGGGTAGCGCACGTCCAGCGCCGTCAGCATGTGCCGCAGGACCCGGTTGACGTCGTCGAAGACCATGAGCGAGCCGAACACCTCGCGCAGCGCGTCCGTCGCCGCGCCCGGGCGGGCCAGGGCCGCCTGCGCCCGGGTGTTGTGCAGCACGCGCTCCCCGACCGGGTGGCGCTCGGTGTGGTAGCTGTCCAGCAGGCTCTCCGGCGCCCGGCCCCGGACCACCGAGCCCAGCTTCCAGCCGAGGTTGACCGCGTCCTGCACGCCCATGTTCAGACCCTGCCCGCCGGCCGGGAAATGGATGTGCGCGGCGTCGCCCGCCAGCAGCACCCGCCCCTTCCGGTACTGCTCGGCCTGCCGCGCGGCGTCGTTGAACCGGGAGACCCACCGAGGGGCGCGCATGCCGAAATCGGTGCCCGCCACCCGCACCAGGGACTCCCGCAGCCGCTCGAACGTCGCGGGCTCGTCACGGTCGGCCACCCGGTCGTACTCGGAGGTGATCACCCGGTACCAGCCGGGCTCGAAGGCGATCGCCGAGTAGTCCCCGCCCGGGGTGCGCCGCACCCACACGTAGTCCTCCGGCAGGTCCGGCAGCTCGACGTCCCCGATCAGCGCCGTCATCGTCGCGTCGGTCCCGGGGAAGCCGATGCCCGCCAGCCCGCGCACCGTGCTGCGGCCGCCGTCGCAGCCCACGAGGTAGCGGGCGCGCAGCTCCGCGGCCCCCTCCGCCGTGTCCAGCCCCACCGTCACCCCGTCCCCGTCCTGGCGGACCGCGCTCACCGCCGCGGAGCGGCGCACCCGTACGCCCAGCTCGCCCGCCCACTCCTCCAGCAGCCGCTCGACGGCCGACTGGAGGATCATCAGCGGGTAGGGGTGCCTGGACTCGGACTCGTCGAAGTCCAGATAGAGACCGGAGAAATGACCCACCGGCTGCGGCTGCCCCTCCGCCAGGAAGCGGTCCAGGATCCCGCGCTGGTCCAGCACCTCCAGGGTCCGCGAGTGGATCCCGCCGGCCCGGGACTCGCCCGTCCGCCGCGCGAGCCGCTCGACCACCACCACCTCGGCGCCGGCCAGCCGCAGCTCGCAGGCGAGCATCAGGCCCGTCGGCCCGGCTCCCACGACGACCACGTCCGCGTCCGTACCCGTATGCCCCACGTCGTTCCCCCTCGTTCGACTGCGCCTCTAACGTCGTTGAACCGCCTTCACGTTCACTGAACGCGAATCGGCCGGTCAAGGAACGCCGGCGCCGGCCAGGGCACCCCGCGGCCGGACTTCCGCTGTCCCGCCGGCGGGACGGCCGGCGCGGAGCAGGTCCGGCGGCGCACTCTCAACCCCACCCGCCGCGGGTGCCCCGCCACCCGCCGGAGCGGTGCGGTGCGGCGGCCGTCCGCGCGAGACTCGGTCCGGCCGTCCGAGGAAGGTGTCCCGCCGGCGGGACGGCACGGCCGGGGCGACCCCGGCCGGCGGAGGAAGGACATACGGGCAATGGGATCGTTGGAGCAGGACATCGCGGCGCTCTGGGGCGAGCACCTGGGCGGCCGCGAGGTCGGCGTGGAGGACGACTTCTTCACGATCGGCGGCAATTCGCTGAGCGGCATCAAGATCATCGAGCGGGTGTCGGAGGAGTACGGCGTCCGGCTGTCGGTGCGCGACTTCTACCTGGCGCAGACCCCGGCCCGGGTCGCCGCGCTCATCGAGCAGGGCAGGACCGGGGCGTGAGGCTGACGCCGGGTCCCGGGCGCGACGTCGACCTCGGCGGCGTCGACCTGTTCGACCTGGACCTCTACGCCTCCGGCGACCCCCACCCCGTCTGGGACGCGATGCGCGAGCGGGCCCCCCTGCACCACCAGGTGCTGCCGGACGGCCGGGAGTTCTGGTCGGTGACCCGCTACGAGGACGTCCGCCGGGTCCTGTCCGACCACCGCGCGTTCACCTCCGAGCGCGGCACCGTCCCCACCCACCTCGGCACGGACGACCCCGCCGCCGGCGTACTGATGACCTCCACCGACCCGCCGCGGCACACCGAGGTCCGCCGCCCGCTCGGCTCGAAGCTCACCGCGCGCGCGGTCCAGGGCTGGGAGGACCGGATCCGGGCCACCGTCGTGCGCTTCCTCGAACCCGCCCTGGACGGCGCGGTCTTCGACCTGGCCGAGCAGGCCCTGCTGCTGCCCGCGCTGGTCACCGGCCCGCTGCTCGGCATCCCGGAGAAGGACTGGGAGGAGCTCGTCCGGCTGACCGCCATGGTGACCGCCCCCTGCGACCCGCACTTCCGCCTGGGCGGCGAGGCCGCGACCTTGGCCATCGCCCACCACGAGCTGCTCACCTACGTCCGGGACTGGGCCACGGCCCACCGGGCCTCCGGCGCCGAGGACGAGAGCCTCCTGCACCACCTCACCAGCGTCCGCCCCGGCGGCGCCCCGCTGTCCGACGAGGAGATCGCCCTCGACGGCTACAGCATCCTGCTGGGCGCCAACGTCACCACCCCGCACACCGTCTCCGGCACCGTCCTGGCGCTCATGGAGCGCCCTGAGCAATACCGCAAGGCGGCGGCCGACCCCACACTGGTGCCCAACCTCGTCGAGGAAGGCCTGCGCTGGACCTCCGCCGCCTGCAACTTCATGCGGTACGCGGTGGACGACGCCGACATCGCCGGCGGCACCGTCCCGGCCGGCGGCGCGGTCGTGGCGTGGATCGGCGCGGGCAACCGGGACGCCTCCGTCTTCCCCGACCCGCACGCCTTCGACATCACCCGGGCCGGGGCCAAGCGCCACGGCGCCTTCGGGTTCGGCCCGCACTTCTGCATCGGCGCACCCCTCGCCCGGATGACGCTGCGCGTCTTCTTCGAGGAGCTGCTCGCCCGCTTCGAGTCCCTCGAACCCGCCGGCGAACCGCAGCACCTGCGGTCGTACTTCATCGCCGGCCTGACCCACCTGCCCCTCGTCGGAGAGAAACGGCGGACCCCATGACCACCGGCACCACCACCGCCACCTCCCCGTGGTTCGTCCGGCCGCCGTCCGCCGCCTCCGCCGCCCGGCTCTTCTGCCTCCCTTTCTCCGGGTCCGGCGCCTCGGCCTTCAGCGCCTGGCCGGCCGCCATCGACGGCGTGGAGGTCTGCCCCGTGCAGTTCCCCGGCCGCGAGAACCGGCTGGGGCACCCGCACTACGGCACCTACGAGGACCTGGCCGACAGCCTCGTCGAGGCACTCACCCCGCTGCTCGACCGGCCGTACGCCGTCTTCGCGCACTGCGCGGGGGCCATCCCCGCCTACGAGACCGTGCTCCGCCTCGCCGAGCGCGGCCTGCCCGGACCGCGCTGCCTCTACGTGTCCGGCCAGCCCGCCCCGCACGACGCCGCGCGCGACCGGATGCTCACCCTCACCGAGCCCGAACTGCGCGCCGAGCTGGAGGCGTTCGTCCGGGGCCGCGGGATCGAGCCCCGGCCGGACATGATCGACCTGGGGATGTCCGTGCTGCTGCGCGACCACGCCGCCGCGGGTGCCTACCGGCGGACGGAGCCGGCCCGGCTGGACTGCCCCCTGGTCGTCCTGCACTGGCGTGACGACACCGACGTGAGCCCCGAGGACCTCGAAGGCTGGCGCCGGTACGCGGACCGGGTCGACTTCCGGGTCGTCGACGGCGGCCACTACGCCTTCATGGACGCCCCCGGGGAGCTGCTGGGCGCCCTGACCTCCTGGCGCTGACCGGCCACCCGACCGCCTGCCTGCCCACCCGACCGCCTGCCTGCCCGCCCGTCCGCCTGCCCGCCCGACCGTCCGTCCGTCCGTGATGCCGAAAGAACCGGGAGGAACGTCTATGAGTGGCGCAGCCGCCGACATCGCCGTCATCGGGATGTCCTGCCGGTTCCCCGGCGTGAACGGCCCGCGCGCGTTCTGGCGCCTCCTGCTCGATGGGGGATCGACCGTCGGCACGTTCCCCGCCTCCCGGCCCGCCGGCCCGGACCACGGGCCCCACCCCGACGCGGCCGTCCTGGACCGGGGGTCCTTCCTCGACTCCATCGACGGCTTCGACGCGGGGTTCTTCGGCACCGGCCCGGACGAGGCCGCCGCCATGGACCCGGTGCAGCGGCTCGGACTGGAGCTCGCCTGGGAGGCCGTCGAGGACGCCCGCGTCCCGGCGGACGCGCTCGCCGGCCGCGAGGTCGACGTGGTGGTCGGCACCGCGCCGTCCGGGTACGACCTGCTGCGCAGGCTCTCCGGAACCGACCGGGACGACCACTACGCCGCGCTCGGCTCCAACGGGGCGATGATCGCGAACCGGATCTCCGCCCTGTTCGACGTCCGCGGCATGAGCTTCTGCGCCGACTCCGGCCAGTCCTCCTCCCTGGTCGCGCTGGCGCTGGCCTGCGAACGCATCCGGGCCGGCGCCGTCGACACGGCCCTGGCGGGCGGCGTCCACCTGATCGCCGACCCGGCGGCGGGAGCGGGCCTGGCGAACCTGGGCGCCCTGTCGCCCGACGGCCGCTGCTTCACCTTCGACGAGCGGGCCAACGGCTTCGCCCGGGGGGAGGGCGGGGCGTTCGTCCTGCTCAAGCGGCTCGACCTCGCCCTCGCCGACGGCGACCACGTCTACGCGGTGGTGCGCGGCTGGGCCGTCGGCAGCGGCGGGGCCTCCACCCGGATGCCCGACCCCAGCCCCGCCGGGCAGGCGGCCGCCGTACGGGCCGCCCTCGCCCGCGCGGACGTCGACTTCGACAGCGTCGACTACGTCGAGGCCCACGGCACCGGCACCCGCATGGGCGACCCCGCCGAGGCGGCGGGCCTGCGCGAGGTGTTCCGGGCGACCGGTCGGGAACGCCCCCTGGTGATCGGCTCGGTGAAGACGAACGTCGGACACCTGGAGCCGGCCGCCGGCATCGTCGGCCTCGTGAAGGCGGCGCTCTGCCTGGACCGCGCCCACCTGGTGCCGAGCCTGAACTTCCGCTCCCCGAACCCCGCCATCGAGGACTTCCACGAGCACTTCGAGGTGCTGCGGGCCGCCCGCCCCTGGCCGGACGCCCCCGGCCGGCCGCGCCGCGCCGGCGTGTCGGCGTTCGGCATGGGCGGCACCCACGCGCACGTGGTCCTGGAACAGGCCCCCCGGCCGCCCGCGGAGCCCTGCCCGCCCGAGGACCCCCGTCCGGCCGGCGCGGACCGGACCCCGCGCGTGCTGCCGTGGGTGCTCTCCGCACGCTCGGCGCCGGCCCTGCGGGACCAGGCGGCGCGGCTGCGGGACCTCGTGACCGCGGACCCCGCGCTGTCCGCGGCCGACGTCGGCCACTCGCTGGCCGTGACGCGGACCCGGTTCGACCACCGGGCGGTGGTGCTCGGCGCCGGCCGCGACGAGGCCCTGGAGGCGCTGGGCCGGCTCGCGGAGGGCGGTGACGCGGCCCGGGTGGTCCGCGGGACGGCCCCGGGCCCGGCGGGTCCCGTCGTCTTCGTCTTCCCCGGCCAGGGGTCGCAGTGGCCGGCCATGGGCCGGCGGCTGTACGCGGAGTCGGAGGTCTTCGCCCGCTCGCTCGACGCGTGCGCGCAGGCCCTGGCCCCGTACGTCGACTGGTCGCCGGTGGACGTCCTCACCGGGGTGGAGCCGGCCGCGTCCCTCGACCGGATCGAGGTCGTCCAGCCGGCCCTGTTCGCCATGATGGTCTCCCTGGCCCGGGTGTGGCGCTCGCTGGGCGTCACCCCCGACGCGGTCGTGGGCCACTCCCAGGGCGAGATCGCCGCGGCCCACGTCGCCGGCGTCCTCGGCCTGCGGGACGCGGCCAGGATCGTCGCCCTGCGTTCCCGGCTGCTGGCCACCGTCGCCGGACAGGGCGCCATGGCCGGGATCCTGCTGCCCGAACGCCGGGTACGGGAGCTGCTGGGGCGGTGGGGCGCGCGCATCGGGATCGCCGCCGTCAACGGCCCCCACTCCACCACCGTCTCGGGCGAGACCGCGGCGGTGCGGGAACTGGTCGCGGCCTGCGAGGCCGAGGGGGTCCGGGCCCGGCTGATCAGGTCCACCGTCCCCGGCCACTCGCCGCTGTTGGACCGGTTCGAGACCGAACTGACGGACGGACTGGGCCCGATCACCCCCCGGCCTGCGACGGCGGCCGTCTTCTCGACGGTGACCGGCGGCCCGGTCGCCCCGGCGGAACTGGGCACCGGCTACTGGTTCCGCAACCTGCGGCGCACGGTCCGCTTCGAAGCCGCCACCAGGCACCTCGTCGAGCAGGGCTACGGCACCTTCGTCGAGGTCAGCCCCCACCCGGTCCTCCAGGTGGCGATCGAGGAGACGGCCGACGCCCTGGGGGCCTCGCCGGTGGTGGTGGGCACCCTGAACAAGCACGACGGGAGCACGGGCGCGGTCCTGGCGTCCCTGGCCGAGCTGCACGTGCGCGGCGTACCGGCCCGCTGGGAGGAGGCGTTCGCCGCGGACCGGCCCCGCCGGGTCGCCCTGCCGACCTATCCCTTCCAGCGGCGGCCGTACTGGCTGACGGCGGCCCCCGGCCCGGCCGGTCCGGGCCCGTCCGCCGCGGACGCTGACGGACCGGGCGGGGGCGGCGCGCCCCCGGCGGACCTGGGCTCCGAGACCGCCGTCCTCGCCCTCGTGTGCGCCGAGACGGCGGCCCTGCTGGCCGCCACGGGCGCCGCCGGGGCGACGGGCGCCGCCCTCGCGGCACGGGCGACGGAGACCTTCAAGGACCTGGGGTTCGACTCCGCGCTCGCGGTGGGGCTGCGCAACCGGCTCGCGGCCGCGGCCGGAGTACGGCTCCCGGCCACCGTCGCCTTCACCCACCCCACCCCCCGGGCGCTCGCCCGCCACCTCTTCTCCCTCCTCGCGCCCGGGGCCCCCGAGGAGCCCGTGCCGCCGGAGGGGACCGCGCCACCGGAGGAGGCCGTCCCGGAACCTCCCGGCGACGGCGATCTGGACGACCTGTACGAGCTGATCGACCGCGGATACGTGTAACCGCACCCGTACTTCTGAGCAACGGTTGGGGGAGGCCCTGGTGGAGGACGTCGACAAGCTCCGCTCCTACCTGCGACGCGCCGTGGGCGACGCGCGGGAGCTGCGCGAGCGGGTGCGCGAGCTGGAGGAGTCCGCGCGCGAGCCCATCGCGGTCGTGGGCGCGGGATGCCGCTTCCCGGGCGGGGTGGCCTCCCCCGAAGGGCTGTGGCGGATCGTGGCCGACGGGGTGGACGCGATGGGCGCCTTCCCGCAGGACCGCGGCTGGGACCTGGAGGCGCTGTACGCGCAGGACCCCGGGACGCCGGGCACGACGTACGCGCGCGCCGGCGGATTCCTGCCCGGCCTCGCGGAGTTCGACGCGCCGTTCTTCGGCATCAGTCCGCGCGAGGCCCTCGCCATGGACCCGCAGCAGCGGCTGATGCTGGAGATCTCCTGGGAGGCGCTGGAACGCGCCGGCATCGACCCGGCCGGGCTGCGCGGTTCGGCGACCGGGGTGTTCACCGGGATCTACGCCGTCGACTACGGCCCCCGGATGGGCGGAGCGGCGGCCGGCGAGGTGGAGGGCTACGCGCTCCCCGGCACGTACACCAGCGTGGCCTCGGGACGCGTGGCGTACGTCCTGGGCCTGGAGGGGCCCGCGGTGTCGACCGACACCGCCTGCTCCTCCTCGCTCGTCGCCGTCCACCAGGCCGTGCGGTCCCTGCGGTCGGGGGAGTGCGCGCTGGCCCTGGCCGGCGGGGTCTCGGCCATGCCCACCCCGGGCGTGCTCGTGGAACTGGGTCGGCAGCGGGGCCTGTCGGCCGACGGGCGGTGCAAGGCGTTCGCCGACGCGGCGGACGGCACCGGCTTCTCCGAGGGCGCCGGCGTGCTCGTCCTCGAACGCCTCTCCGACGCGTTGCGGGCCGGGCGCAGGGTGCTGGCGGTGATCCGCGGCTCGGCGGTCAACCAGGACGGTGCCTCCAACGGGCTGACCGCGCCGAACCCGCTGGCGCAGGAACGGGTCATCCGGGCGGCCCTGGCCGACGCCGGACTGTCGGCCGGCGACGTGGACGCGGTCGAGGCGCACGGCACCGGCACCACGCTGGGCGACCCGATGGAGGCGGAGGCGCTGCTGGCCGCCTACGGGCGGGACCGCGAGCCGGGCAGCCCGCTGTGGCTGGGCTCGCTGAAGTCGAACATCGGCCACACCCAGGCCGCCGCGGGCGTCGGCGGGATGATCAAGATGATCATGGCGATGCGGCACGGGGTGCTCCCCGCCACCCTGCACGTGGACCGCCCCTCGACCCACGTGGACTGGTCGTCCGGCGCGGTGGAACTGCTGACCGGGGCCAGGGAGTGGACCGCCGCCCCCGGCCGCCCGCGGCGGGCCGGCGTGTCCGCCTTCGGCATCAGCGGCACCAACGCGCACCTGATCCTCGAACAGGCACCCGAGAAGCCCCCCGCACCGCAGGAACCCCCCACCCCCCGGGCGGAGCCCGCACCGCGGGAGCTCCCCGCGCCCGAGGCGGCCGACGCCCCGGCGCCGGCGCCGTGGGTACTGTCGGCCCGGTCGCCGGAGGCACTGCGGGACCAGGCGCTGCGGCTGCGCGACCACATGGCCGCCCACCCCGGCCTGCCGCTCGACGGCGTCGGACACGCGCTCGTCGCCACCCGCTCGCTGTTCGACCACCGCCGGGTCCTCCTCGGCGCCGGCCGGGACGACCTGCTCGCCGCCCTCACGGCCGCCGCCGGCGACGGGAGCGCCGACGGGAGCGCCGGCGTGGTGTCCGGCACCGCCGGGGCCGCCGGCGGGACGGTGTTCGTCTTCCCCGGCCAGGGATCGCAGTGGGCCGGGATGGGCCGTGAACTGTGGCGCTCCTCCCCGGTGTTCGCACGCCGGATGCAGGAGTGCGCCGACGCGCTCGCCCCCCACGTCGACTGGTCCCTCCGCGAGGTGCTCGACGACGCCGAGGCGCTGGAGCGGGTGGACGTCGTCCAGCCCGCGCTGTGGGCCGTGATGGTCTCCCTCGCCGAGGTGTGGCGCGCGTACGGGCTGCGGCCCGCGGCCGTGGTGGGCCACTCGCAGGGGGAGATCGCCGCCGCCTGCGTGGCGGGCGCCCTCTCCGTCGAGGACGCCGCCAAGGTGGTGGCGCTGCGGTCCCAGGCGATCCTGGCCCTGTCCGGGCTCGGCGGGATGGTGTCCGTCGAGCTCCCCGTCGACGCCCTGCGCGCTCGGCTGACGGACGGCCTGTCCGTCGCCGCCGTCAACGGCCCCTCGTCCGCCGTGGTCTCCGGGGACGCGGCCGCGCTGGACGCCCTGCTCGCCGCCTGCGAGGCCGAGGGGATCCGCGCCCGCCGCGTCCCGGTGGACTACGCCTCCCACTCCGCGCACGTGGAGGCGATCCGCGGGGAACTCGGCCGCCTGCTCGCGGGACTGCGGCCGCAACCGGCCCAGGTCCCCTTCTTCTCCACGGTCACCGCCGGCCGGCTGGACACCACGGGCCTGGACGCCGACTACTGGTACGCCAACCTGCGCCGGACCGTCCGCTTCGAGGAGACGACCCGGGCCCTGGCGGCGGAGGGCTTCCGCTTCTTCGTCGAGGTCTCCGCCCACCCGGTCCTGACGGTCGGTGTGGAACAGACCCTCGACGACGCGGGCGCCGACGCCCTCGCCGTGGGCACCCTGCGCCGCGGCGAGGGCGGCCTCGCCCGCTTCCACCGCTCGGCGGCCGAGGCCTTCGTGGCGGGCGCCCCGGTGACCTGGGAGAGCGCCTTCCCGGACCGGGCGGGCCCGTTCACCGAACTGCCCACCTACGCCTTCCAGCGGCAGCGCTACTGGCTGGACACCCCCGCCGAGGGCGCCGGCGCGGGCACCTCCGACCACCCGCTGCTCGACGCCGTCGTCGACCTGCCCGAGGGCGCCCTGGCCGCCGGCGGCCGCCTGTCCGCCGCCCGCCACCCCTGGCTCGCCGGCCACACCGTCCACGGCGCGGCCCTGGTACCGGCCGCTGCGCTGATGGAGCTGGCCCTGTGGGCCGCACACCGGTCGGGCGCCGACACCGTCGCCGAACTCACCCTCGAAGTCCCCCTGGTCCTCCCCCGCACGGGCGAGCGCGAACTGCGCGCAACCGTCACCCCCGAAGGCGCCCTCACCGTGCACTCCCGCACCGCCTCCGCCCCCCACTGGACCCGCCACGCCACCGGCACCATCCCCCCGGGCACGGCCACCGCCACCGGATCCGGCACTGCCACCGCCACCGCCCCCGGCACCCGCACCGGGTCCGGGCTCGGCCCGGCCGGGGGCGTCCCCGCCGCCTGGCCCCCCGCCGACTGGCCCCCCGTCGGGGCGGTCCCCGTACCCGTCGAGGACGCGTACGACCGCCTCTCCGCCCTCGGGTTCGCCCACGGACCCCTGTTCCGCGGACTGCGGACGCTGTGGCGCGACGGCGACGCCCTCTGCGCGGAGGTCGAACTGCCGCCCGCCGACGGCGCGGGCGGCCGCTACCGCGTCCACCCGGCGCTCCTGCACGCCGCGCTGCTCCCGGCCGCCCTCACCGGCACCCCCGGCGACCCCCGGCCCGGAGCCCCGCTGCCGCTGCGCTGCACGGGCCTGCGCGCCGGCCGGGCCGAGCCCGGCCCCCTGCGCGTCCGCCTGGCCCCCGCCGGACCGGACACCCTGACCCTGACCTTCGCGGACGCCGCCGGAACCCCCGTCGGCGGCGTCGAGGAGCTGACCCTGCGGCCCGCCGACGCCGAGGAACTGACCGCCCTGGGCTTCGACCACCACGACTCCCTCTTCCGGGTGGACTGGACCCCCCTCGCGCTCCCCTCCGCCCCCGCCCCGTACGCCGTGGTGGGCGCCCCCGGCCGGCCCCCCGCCGTCCCCGCCGCCCCGCACCAGGGCGCGGCCTGCGCCGACCTGCGCGCCCTGGCCGCCTCCGGCGCCCCCGTGCCCCCCGTCGTCCTCGCCGCCGCCGGCCCCTTCGACACCGACGGCCCCGACACTCCCGCCCGCGCCGAGCGGGCCCTGCACCGCGTCCTGCGCCTGGTCCGCGACTGGCTCGCCGACGACCGGTTCGCCGGCTCCCGCCTGGCGCTCGTGACGCGGGACGCGGTCCGTGACGCGCACGTGCCCCGCACCGACCCGGCGGCGGCCGCCGTCTGGGGATTCGTCCGCAGCGCCCAGACCGAGAACCCGGGCCGCCTCACGCTCGTGGACACCGACGGCACGCCCGCCTCCCTCGCCGCCGTGCCCGCCGCGGCCGCCGCCGGGCCGGCCCAGGTCAAGGTCCGGGCCGGCGCGGCCTCCACCCCGGCACTGGCCCCCGCCCAGGCCGCGGGCGCCCCGCGGGCCGTCCCGGCGCTGGGCTCCGGCACCGTCCTGATCACGGGAGGCACCGGCGGCCTGGGCGCCCTGCTGGCCCGCCACCTCGTCGGGCGGCACGGCGTGCGCCGGCTGGTGCTGGCCGGCCGCCGGGGCCCCGACGCCCCCTCGGCGGCCGCGCTGCGCGCCGAGCTGACCGGCGCCGGCGCCCACGTCGAAGTCGTGGCCTGCGACGTCGCCGACCGCGACGCCCTCGCCGCGCTCCTCGACGCCGTCCCGCCCGCCCACCCGCTGACCGCGGTGGTCCACTGCGCCGGCGTGCTGGACGACGGGGTCGTCGAGGCGCTGACCGAGGACCGCGTCGACACCGTCCTCGCGGCCAAGGCCCGCGGCGCCTGGCACCTGCACGAGCTGACCCGCCACCTGGACCTGTCCGCGTTCGTGCTGTTCTCCTCCGTCGCCAGCCTGCTGGGAACGGCCGGACAGGCCAACTACGCGGCGGCCAACGGCTTCCTCAACGGCCTCGCTGAGGCCCGCCGCGCCGACGGCCTGCCGGCCGCCTCGCTGTGCTGGGGCCTGTGGGCCGGGCACAGCGAGATGCTCGCCGGCCTCGCCGGCACCGACGTCGAACGCCTGCGGCGCCAGGGCGTCCTGCCCCTCGCCCCACGGGACGGGCTCGCCCTCTTCGACCTGGCCCTCCCGCTGGACGAACCGGTCCTCGTCCCGGCCCGGCTGGACCCCGCCGCCCCCGGCGCCGCCTCGCCGCTCCTGACCCCTGCGGCCGGGACGCCCTCCGCCCCGGCCGGCGACGGGCCCACCGACCCCGGCACGGCCCGGCGCCTGCGGTCGCTGCCCCCGGACGAGGCGCGGGCCCTGCTCCTCGACGCGGTGCGGACCCAGACCGCCCTGGTCCTCGGCCACCGCGACACCGGCAGGGTCGGCCCGGCCGCCACGTTCAAGAAGCTGGGGCTCGACTCGCTCACGGCCCTCGAACTGCGCAACAGGCTGTCCGCGGTCACCGGCCTGAAGCTGCCCGCCACGCTCGTCTTCGACCACCCGAACCCGGACGCCCTCGCCGCGTTCCTGTACACGGGCATCGCCTCCGACTCCGCGGCCCCGCCGTCCCCGGCCGACGCCCTCGCCCAGGAGATCGAACGGCTGGGCTCCCGCCTGGAGGAGGCCTTCCTCCGGCTCGCGGAAGAGGACCGCACCACCATTTCCACGCTGCTCGGCGACCTCCAGGGCCGAGTCCGCTCGATGGCGGGCGCCGGATCCCCGGTCGCCCTCGTCGACCAGATCACGTCGGCCTCAGCGGGAGAACTCCTCCGGCTGCTGGACCAAGAGCTCGGCTAGGGGAGAGCGATGACGAACGACAACGGCGCCGAGGTCCTCGACTACCTCCGGCGGACGTCGATCGAGCTGATCGAGACCCGCAAACGCCTCCAGGAGCTGACGGACGCCGCCGCCGAGCCCATCGCGGTCGTCGGCGTCGCCTGCCGCTACCCCGGCGGCGTCGCCTCCCCGGAGGAGCTGTGGGACCTCGTGCGGGCCGGCGCCGACGTGGTGTCGGACTTCCCCCAGGACCGCCACTGGGACCTGGAGGGCCTCTGCGCCCCCGACCCGGACCACCCGGACACCCGCCCCACCCGCTCCGGCGGCTTCCTGGACGGCGCCGGCGACTTCGACGCCGAGTTCTTCGAGATCAACCCGCGCGAGGCGCTCGCCGCCGACCCGCAGCAGCGGCTGCTCCTGGAGACCTCGTGGGAGTCCCTGGAGCGGGCCGGCATCGACCCGCACACCCTGCGCGGCAGCGACACCGGCGTCTTCGCCGGCCTCGCGTACTTCGGCTACGGCAACCACCACCACACCCCCGAGGTCATCGCGGGCTACGCGCAGACCGGCTCCCTGCTGAGCGTGGCCTCGGGCCGGGTGGCGTACGCGCTGGGCCTGGAGGGCCCGGCCGTCTCCACCGACACCGCCTGCTCCTCCTCACTGGTGACCGTGCACCAGGCCGTGCAGTCCCTGCGGCAGGGCGAGTGCTCCCTCGCGCTGGCCGGCGGGGTCACCGTCATGGCGACCCCGCAGGTGTTCCGCGAGTTCGCGCGCCAGCGCGGCCTGTCGCCGGACGGCCGGTGCAAGGCGTTCGCGGACGCCGCGGACGGCACCGGCTTCGCCGAGGGCGTCGGCATGCTCGTCCTCGAACGGCTCTCCGACGCACGCCGCCACGGCCGCCGGATCTGGGCCGTCATCCGGGGCTCCGCCGTCAACCAGGACGGTGCCTCCAACGGCCTCACCGCCCCCAGCGGCCCCGCCCAGCAGCGGGTCATCCGGGCCGCGCTCGCCAACGCCCGCGTCCAGCCGTCCGAGGTCGACGTCGTGGAGGCCCACGGCACCGGCACCACCCTCGGCGACCCCATCGAGGCGCAGGCCCTCCTCGCCACCTACGGGCAGGACCGCGAGCCGGGCGACCCCCTGTGGCTGGGCTCGCTGAAGTCGAACATCGGCCACACCCAGGCCGCGGCGGGCGTCGGCGGCATCATCAAGACGATCATGGCGATGCGGCACGGCATCATGCCCGCCACCCTGCACGTGGACCGCCCCTCCACCCACGTGGACTGGTCCGCCGGCGCCGTCGAACTCCTCACCGGGGCCCGCGAGTGGACCACCGCACCCGGACGCCCCCGCCGGGCGGCCGTCTCCAGCTTCGGCGCCAGCGGCACCAACGCCCACCTCATCCTGGAACAGGCCCCCGAGGAGGAGCCGGCGGCCGAGCCCGCCGCACCGGTCCCGGCCGGAGCCGTCGGCCTCGTCCCGTGGGTGCTGTCCGCCCGCTCGGAGCCGGCCCTGCGGGCCCAGGCCGGGCGGCTGCGCGCCTTCGCCGAGGCCGACCCGGAGGCCGACCCCGCCGCCGTCGCCGCCTCCCTGGTCTCCCGCCGGTCGACGTTCGAACACCGCGCGGTCGTCCTGGGCCGCGACCGCGAGGGCCTGCTGGACGCCCTCGCCTCCCTCGCCGGGGGCACGGAGAGCCCCGCGGTGGTGCGCTGCACGGCCGCCGAAGAGGGCGGCACCGTCTTCATGTTCCCCGGCCAGGGCGCCCGTTGGACCGGCCTGGCCCGCGACCTGTGCGCCGCCTTCCCCGTCTTCGCGCAGACCCTCGACGAGGTCTGCGCCCGCTTCGACGCGCACCTCCCGTTCCCCCTCAAGCCCCTGCTCCTGGCCGACGAGCCGGAGGGCGCCGACCGCACGGACGTCATGCAGCCCGCGCTGTTCGCCCTCCAGGTCGCCCTCTACCGGACCCTGACCCGGTTCGGCCCGCGCCCGGACCGCCTCATCGGCCACTCCGTCGGCGAGATCGCCGCAGCCCACGTGTCCGGGGCCCTCGACCTGGACACCGCCACCCGGATCGTGGCCGCACGCGGCCGCACCATGCAGACCGTCACCGAACGCGGCGCCATGCTGGCCGTGCGCGTCCCCGACGCCGAGGTCCGCGCCCTGCTCGCCCCCTACGCCCGGACCGGGATCGCCGCCGTCAACGGCCCCGACTCGGTGGTGGTCTCCGGCCTGCGCGAGGAGGTCCACGACCTGCGCGACCGGCTCGTCGCCGACGGCCGCTCCGCCAAGCTCCTCCCATTCGACCACGCCTTCCACTCCCCGCTCATGGACCCGGTCCTGGAGGAGTTCGCGGCGGCCCTCCCCGCCCTCGCCGCGGGCGACGGGCCGGCGATCCCGGTCGTCTCGACCCTCCTGGGCCGTGAGGCCACGCCCGGCGAACTGGCCTCCGCCGCGCACTGGGTGGACCACGTCCGCGCACCCGTACGCTTCCACGAGGCCCTCTCCCACGCCCGGGCCGCCGGAGCCGGCGTCTTCGTCGAGGTCGGACCCGGCTCGACCCTCGCCGGCCTCACCCGGGACGCCTTCGCCGCCGAAGGCACCGACGCCCACGTCATCGCCTCCTCGCGCCGCGGCCGGGACGCGGCGGAGGGCCTGGCCGCAGCCCTCGCCGGACTGCACGTCCGCGGCGCCCGCGTGGACTGGGCCGCCCTCACCGGCACGCATCCGCCCGTGGACCTCCCCACGTACGCCTTCCAGCGCCGGCGCTACTGGCTGGACTTCCTCGCCGGCACCGGCACCGCCGACCTGGCCTCCGCCGGCCTGTCCTCCCCGCACCACCCGCTGCTCGGCGCCTCGGTGGACCACCCCGGCACCGACGAGACGGTCTTCACCGGCCTGTGGTCCCTGCGCAGCCACGGCTGGCTCGCCGACCACGCCGTGTTCGGCTCGGCCGTCGTCCCGGCCACCGCCCACCTGGACCTGGCCCTGTCGGCGGGCGACCGCGTCGGCTGCCCGGCCGTCGCGGAACTCTCCCTGGAGATCCCCCTCGTCCTGCCCGACGAGGGAGGGGTCCGGGTCCGGGCCGTCGTCGGCGCGGCGGACGAGGACGGACGCCGCTCCCTGGACGTGTACGCGCGCCCCGCCGAGGACGGCCCGCACACCGGCTCCTGGACCCGCCACGCCCAGGGCACCCTGACCCCGAACCCGCCCCCGGTCGCCGCCTTCGCCCCGACCCCCGACGGCACCGGGGCTCCGCTGGCCGCCTGGCCCCCGCCCGGCGCCGAACGCCTCCCCTTCGACGGCCTCTACGACACCCTCGCCGACCGCGGCTTCGACTACGGCCCGGCCTTCCGCGGACTGCGCGAGGTCTGGCGGCGCGGCGAGGAGCTCTTCGCCCTCGCCACCCTCCCGGAGGACGCCGCGGCGTCCTCCGGCGACGGCTTCGCCCTGCACCCGGCGCTCACCGACACCGTGCTCCACGCCGTGGTCGTCGGCGGCGTCCTCACCGTCACCGAGGAGCGGGGCTGGATGCCCTTCTCCTGGTCCGGCGCGGCCCTCACCGGAACCTGCGGCCCGACCGTCCGCGTCCGGCTCACCCCGTCCGGCGAAGGCGTCGTCGCCCTGGACCTCGCCGACGAGAGCGGCCGCGCGATCGGCCGCGTCGACGCCCTGGCCTTCCGCCCCGCCACCGCCGACCAGGTGCGCCCGGCGGGCGCCGGGCACGAGCGGCCCCTGTACGCACTCGACTGGCGCCCGGCCCCGCAGGAGCCCCGGGACACCGCCCGCGCGCCCTGGGGCGTGCTCGGCGCCGTGGACGGCCCGGCCGCCGGGCTCGCCGGGGCGGTCGGCGGCGACGCCCCCCTCCACCCCTCCCTCGCCGAGGTCCCCTCCGGCACGGACGCCCCCCGCCACCTCGTGCTCCCCGTGGACGACCTCGTCCCCGCCGGCGCCGACGCGCTCACCGCCGTCGGCGGGACGGCCGAGCGCGTCCTCGGCCTGCTCCAGCGGTTCCTCGCCGACGAACGGCTTACCGGAACCACCCTCGTGGTGCTCACCCGCCGCGCCCAGGCCACCGGCGCGGGGGAGGACGTCGAAAGCCTCCCCGGGGCCTCGATATGGGGCCTGGTCCGCTCCGCCCAGACCGAACACCCCGGCCGCTTCCGGCTCGTCGACGTCGACGACGCGGACACCTCCCGCGCGGCCCTCCCGGACGCCCTGCGGCTCGGCGAGGACCAGCTGGCCCTGCGCGACGGCGCCGCCCTCGTCCCCCGCCTGGCCCCGGCCCCGCCCGCCGACCGGCGGCTCGAACCGCCCGCGCCGGGCGCGCACCGCCTGGGCATCCCGCGGCAGGGCACCCTGGAGAACCTCGCCTGGGTGCCCTGCCCCGAGGTGGAGGCGCCCCTGCGGAGCGGGCAGGTCCGCATCGCCGTCCGGGCCGCGGGCCTCAACTTCCGCGACGTCACGATCGCCCTCGGGCTCATCGACCGGACGGACTTCGACGCCGGACTCGGCAGCGAGGGCTCCGGCGTCGTCCTGGAGACGGCGGACGACGTGACCGCCTTCCGCCCCGGCGACCGGGTCACCGGCATCTTCCCCGGCGCCTTCGCCCCGGTGGCCGTGGCCGACCACCGCCTGCTGACCCCGGTCCCCGACGGCTGGAGCCACGCCGAGGCGGCGTCCGTACCCAGCACCTTCCTCACCGCCTACTACGCCCTCTTCCACGTGATGCGGCTGGAGAAGGGGCAGCGCATCCTCGTCCACGCCGCCGCCGGCGGCGTCGGCACGGCCGCCGTCCAGCTCGCCCGGTACGCCGGCGCCGAGGTGTACGCGACCGCGAGCCCCGCCAAGTGGCCCGCCCTGCGCGCCCAGGGCCTGGACGACGCCCACCTGGCGTCCTCGCGCGACCTGGACTTCGCGCGGAAGTTCCTCGACGCCACGGACGGCCGCGGGGTGGACGTGGTCCTCAACTCCCTCGCGCACGCCTTCGTCGACGCCTCCCTGGAACTGCTCCCGGGCGGCGGCCACTTCATCGAGATGGGCAAGACGGACATCCGCGACGCCCGGCAGGTGGCCGCCGACCACCCCGGGGTCGACTACCGGGCCTTCGACCTCTACGGCTCGGCCGGCCCCGACGCCCTCCGGGCGATGTTCCGGGAGGTCATGGAGCTGTTCGCCGACGGTTACCTGCGGCTCGGCCCGGTCTCCGTCCGCCACGTGCGCGACGCCCGCGCCGCGTTCCGCGAGATGAGCCAGGGCCGCCACACCGGCAAGCTGGTCCTCGAACTGGGCGAGGACTTCGGCGGCGGCACCGTCCTGGTCACCGGCGGCACCGGCGGCGTCGGCTCGCTGGTCGCCCGGCACCTGGTCACCGAACGCGGCGTGCGCAGCCTGGTCCTGGCGAGCCGCCGGGGCCCGGACGCCGACGGAGCCGCCGCGCTGGCCGCCGAGCTGGAGGCGGCCGGCGCCACCGTCCGCGTCGTGGCCTGCGACATCGCCGACCGGGCCGCCGTGGCGGAACTGCTGGCGGACCTGCCCGCCCGCCACCCGCTGACCGCCGTCGTCCACGCGGCGGGCGTACTGGCGGACGCCACCGTCGAGTCGCTGACCCCCGAGGACCTGCACCGCGTGCTGCGCGCCAAGGCGGCCGGCGCCGTCCACCTGGACGAGCTGACCCGCGGGCGCCCCCTGTCGGCGTTCCTCCACTTCTCCGCCCTCGCCGGCACGCTCGGCACCGCCGGGCAGGCCGACTACGCGGCGGCCAACGGCTTCCTCGACGGCCTGGCGGCCCACCGCCGGGCGTCCGGGCTGCCCGGCACCTCCCTGTGCTGGGGCTGGTGGGAAGAGAGCAGCGGGATGACCGGGGACCTGGGCCGGGCCGACCTCGCCCGGCTCCGGCGGATGGGCATCGCCCCCATGCCGACCCCCGAGGCCCTGGCCCTGTTCGACGCGGCGTGCGCGAGCGACCGGGCGGTCCTCGTGCCGGCCCGGGTGGACCTCGCGGCCCTGCGCGGCCGCGGCGACGCGCTGCCGCCGCTCCTGCGCGGCCTCGCCGAAGGCGCACGCCCCCGCCGCGCACGGGCGGCCGCGGCCGGGGAGGCGAGCCCCCTCGCCCGGCTGCGGTCCCTGCCCGCGGCGGAGGCGGAGGCCGCCGCCGTGGACTGGGTCCGCGACCAGGCCGCCGTCGTCCTCGGCCACCCGGCCGGCACGGCAGTCGACGCCGGCCAGCCGTTCACCCAGCTCGGATTCGACTCGCTGACCGCCGTCGAACTGTGCAACCGCCTGGCCGCCGCGACCGGACTGCGCCTGCCGTCCACCCTCGTCTTCAACTACCCGACCCCCCGCGAGCTGGGCCTGCACCTCCTCGGCCTGCTCCGTCCCGCGGCCGGGGCGAACGAACCGGCCCCGGAGGCGGACCCGGCCCGGGACGCGGAGATCAGGGAAGTGCTGCGGACCGTCCCGATCGACGCCCTGCGCCGGGCCGGCGTCCTGGACGCCGTCCTCGCCTGCGCCGGCCCGTCCGGCCGGACCGGCGCCGCCCAGCAGGCGGCGGACGGGGCCGCCGGTGCGGAGGAACTGGCGGGCATGGACCTGGACGCCCTGCTCGACCTGGCCCTCGATGAGAAGAGGTAGTGACATGACCAACTCCGCGGATGGGACGGCCGAGGGCGCGGACCGGGTCCAGCGGGCGCTCCGCACGCTCCTGGAGGAACGCGACCGCCTCCGCCAGGAGATCGAGGCCCTCAAGGCCGGCCGGGACGAGCCGATCGCCGTGGTCTCCATGGCCTGCCGCTACCCGGGGGGCGTCGCCTCGCCCGAGGACCTGTGGGAGGTCGTCCGCGAGGGCCGCGACGTCGTGGACGCCTTCCCGGAGGACCGCGGCTGGCGCGACGTCTACCACCCCGACCCCGACACCCCCGGCAGAGCCCACGTGCGCCAGGGCGGGTTCCTGGCCGACCCGGCCGGCTTCGACGCCGAGTTCTTCGGCATCAGCCCCCGCGAGGCCCTCGCCACCGACCCCCAGCAGCGGCTGCTGCTGGAGACCTCGTGGGAGGCCTTCGAACGGGCCGGCATCGTCCCCGCCGACGTCCGCGGCACCGAGGTCGGCGTCTTCACCGGCGTGAGCTCGACCGAGTACGGGTGGCGCTTCCTGGAGGCCGGCCAGAGCGAGCTGGAGGGCTACCTGCTGTACGGCAGCTCGCTGAGCGTCGCCTCCGGCCGGGTCGCTTACGAACTCGGCCTGACCGGCCCGGCGGTGTCCCTGGACACGGCGTGCTCCTCCTCCCTGGTGGCCCTGCACATGGCGGTGCGGTCGCTGCGCGCGGGGGAGTGCTCGATGGCGCTCGCGGGCGGGGCGCTGGTGATGTCCTCGCCCGCGGCCTTCGTGGAGTTCGCCCGGCAGGGCGCGCTCTCGCCCGACGGCCGCTGCAAGGCCTTCGCGGACGGCGCGGACGGCACCGGCTGGGCCGAGGGCGTCGGCGTCCTGCTGCTGGAGCGGCTCTCCGACGCCCGCCGCCACGGCCACCCGGTGCTCGCCCTCGTCCGCGGCTCCGCCGTCAACCAGGACGGCGCCAGCAACGGCCTGACCGCCCCCAACGGCCGCGCCCAGGAGAAGGTGATCCGCCGGGCCCTGGCCGACGCCGGGGTCACCGCCGCCGAGGTGGACCTGGTCGAGGCCCACGGCACCGGAACCGTGCTGGGCGACCCCATCGAGGCCGAGGCCCTGCTCGCCGCCTACGGCAAGGACCGGCCCGGCGGCCGGCCGCTGTGGCTGGGCTCCCTCAAGTCGAACATGGGCCACGCCCAGGCCGCCGCCGGCGTCGCCGGCGTCATCAAGGCCGTGATGGCCATGCGCCACGCCCACCTGCCCCGCACCCTCCACGTCGACGCGCCCTCACGGCACGTCGACTGGTCCTCCGGCGGGATCGAACTGCTGGTGGAGGGACGGGAGTGGACCCGGCCGGACGGCCCGCGCCGGGCCGGGGTCTCCTCTTTCGGCGTCAGCGGCACCAACGCCCACGTCATCCTGGAGGAGGCCCCGCCCCAGGAGCAGGCGGACCCCGCCCCGGGCCCGGACGTCGCCGGCGGGCTGCTGCCGTGGGTGCTGTCGGGCAGGAGCGCGGCCGCCCTCGAAGGACAGGCGGCCCGGCTGGCCGCCTTCCTCGCCGGCGCACCGCACGCCGACCTCGCCGGCATCGGCGCCTCGCTGGTGTCGGCCCGGTCGCGGTTCGAGCACCGCGCGGTCGTGCTGGGACGCGGCCGCGACGCCCTGCTGGACGCCCTCGCCGCGCTCGCCCGGGGAGCCGAATCCCCCGCGGTGGTGCGCGCGGTGGCCGCGAAGCCCGGGGGCGTCGCCTTCGTCTTCCCCGGCCAGGGCTCGCAGTGGGCCGGCATGGGCCGGCAGCTGTACGCGACCTTCCCGGTCTTCGCCCGGGAGCTCGACGCGTGCGCGGCCGCCCTGTCCGAATGGGTCGACTGGTCGCTGCTCGACGTGGTGCACGGCGCGCCGGGGGCGCCGTCCCCGGACCGGGTGGACGTGGTCCAGCCCGCGCTGTTCGCGATGATGGTCTCCCTGGCCCGCCTGTGGCGTTCCTGGGGGGTGGAGCCGGCCGCGGTGGTGGGCCACAGCCAGGGCGAGATCGCCGCCGCCTGCGTCGCCGGCGCGCTGTCCCTGCGGGACGCCGCCCGGATCGTGGCGCTGCGCAGCAAGGCCCTGGTGGACCTGATCGGCCACGGCGGGATGGCCTCGGTCGCGGAGTCCGCCGACGTCGTGGCGGAGCGCCTCGCACCGTGGAGCGGCCGGCTGGACGTCGCCGTCGTCAACGGACCCCGTTCGGTCGTGGTGTCCGGGGAACCGGACGCGCTCGACGAGTTCGTCGAGAAGATGCGGGCCGACGGCGTCCAGGCCCGGCGGATATCGGTCGACTACGCCTCCCACTCCCACCAGGTGGCCCGGGTCCGCGACCGGGTGACCGGGCCGCTGGCCGGCGTGGAGCCGGGGCCGTCGCAGGTGCCCTTCTGCTCCACCCTGTACGGCGAGGTCATCGACACCACCCGGCTGAACGCCGCATACTGGTACGACAACCTGCGCGAAAAGGTCCTTTTCGAATCCTCCGTCCGGCGGTTGGCCGACGACGGGTTCCGGGTGTTCATCGAGATGAGCCCGCACCCCGTGCTGACCGTCCCGGTCCAGGAGATCACCGAGGACCTCGACGACGCCCTGGTGCTGTCCTCGTCCCGGCGCGACCGCGACGAGGTGGAGTCCGTGCTCGGCTCGCTGGCCCGCCTCCACGCCCACGGCGGCCCCGTGGACTGGACCGCGCTCTTCGGCGAGCGCCCCCGCACCGACCTGCCCACGTACGCGTTCCAGCGGCAGCGGTACTGGCTGGCCCCCACCCGGACGGCCGTGGAGGCGGAGGTCCCCGCCCCGGACGGCCCCGACGGCGAGGACCGCGCCGTCCCCCTGCCGGACCGGCTCGCCGGCCTCTCCGGGGAGGAGGCGCGGGAACTCGTCCTCGCACACGTCCTGGAGAAGGTGGCCCTCGTGCTCGGACACACCTCCGGCGCCACGATCTCCCCCGACCAGGAGTTCAAGGAGATCGGGTTCGACTCCCTGCTCTCGGCGGAGCTCAGCAAGCGCCTGACGGCCTCGACCGGGCTCAGGCTGCGGGCCAACCTGGTCCTGCGCCAGCCCTCGCCGCGCCGGATCGCCGGGCACATCACGGACCTGCTGGCCGCGTCCGGAACCCACTGACCCCACGCCGCCCGGCGGGCCCCGGGGCGTGTCCCGCCGGCGGGACACGCCCCGGCCGCAGGCCCCGTCCCACCCGGCACCCGGGTGTCTTGAACCACCGGTGGCCTTCCCCGAAGGTGGGGGTGACCTGCGCGTCCCGCCGGTTCCCGGGCCTGTCTGCTGAGGGGTTGATCTGTGTGCCTTCGTTCGGTGTGTCGTCCGCGCATGAAGGGATGTGGCGGGCGCAGGAGATGGCGCCCGACACGCCCAACCACGCGCTGACCATGTGGGACGTGGACGGAGAGCTGGACGGTACGGCCATCCGGTCCGCGTTCCTGCACGTCATGGACGAGGCGGAGGTGCTGCGCGTCACCTTCGTCGACGAGGGCGCCGGGCTGCGGCTGGTCCCCCGTGAACGGGGCGACTGGCAGCCCTTCCTCCTCGACCTCTCCGCCGAGGCCGACCCCGAGCGGGCCGCCCGCGAAGCCCTGGCCGACCTGGTGCGCCAGCCCTTCGACCTGGCACGGGACCTGCTGCTGCGGCTCGGCGTGGTCCGGCTCGGCCCGGCCCGCTCCCTCCTGGTGATCGCCTACCACCACCTCGTCTCCGACGGGTACGGCGCGGGCGGCCTGCTCTCGCGGCGCCTCGCCGAGGTGTACACCGCCCTCGTGCGCGGCGAGCCGGTACCGGCCCCGGAACACCCGTGGGACGCCGCCTCCTTCGCCACCGAGGCGGTGGAGTACCTCGCCTCCCCGCGCTTCGCCGAGGACACCGCCTTCTGGCGCGACTACCTCAAGGAGGCCCCCGCCCCCGCGCAGATCCCCCGCGTGGCCCTCTCCGACGCGCAGCGCGCCGCCCTCTCCGAGCCCCTCGGCAGCGCCGACCGCTGGTCGGAAGTGGCCGAGACCATCGGCATGGTCAGCCGGACGCTGACCGTCCCGCGCGCCGAGGCGGAGGCCTGGACCGCGGCCGCGCAGTCCATGGGCCTGTGGAAGTCCCAGCTGCTGACCGCGGCCGCCGCCGTCTTCCTGCGCCACCGCTGCGACCGCCCCGAGTTCCTGTTCTCGCTGGCCGTCGGCAACCGCGTCGGCGTGGCCGCCAGGACGCCCGGCCTGGCCGTGAACGTCGTCCCGGTGCGGGCGGCCGTCCCGCTCGGCGCGACCTTCGCCGAGGTCGCCGACGCCCTCGGCGACGAGACGTACGAGATCTTCGACCACACCGCCTGCCACTACTCGGACATCCAGCGCGCCGCCGGAACCGTCCTGAGCGGCCGCGGCAGCTTCGGCGCCGTCGTCAACGTCGTCGAGTTCGCCGAGCAGCTCCACTTCGGCGACAGCCCCGCCCGCTACTCCGGCGCCACCACGGGCACCTTCGAGGAACTGTCCATCGGCGTCTACACCGACGGCAGCCCCGACAGCGACCTGTACCTCCGCCTCGACGCCCCCGCCGGCCTCTACCACCGCGCCGAACTCCGCTTCATCGGCGAGGAGCTGATCGCCCACATCCGCGCCCTGGTCGCCGACCCCGGCCGGCCCGTCGGCGCCCTCGACGTCCTGGACGGCGCCGCTTGCGGCCGAGTGCCGGGGACCCCCGGCGCCACGGACACCCCCCTCGCGGAAACATCCGTTCCGGAACTCTTCGCGCGCCAGGTGGAACGCACCCCCGACGCCCCCGCCCTCGTCCACGGCGACCTCGTGCTCACCTACCGCGAACTCGACGCCCGCTCCACCCGCCTGGCCGCGGCGCTGCGCCGCCGCCAGGCCGGTCCCGAGACCGTCGTCGCGGTGGCCCTGCCCCGCTCACCGGAGCTGGCCGTCGCCCTGCTGGGCCTGGCCAAGGCCGGCGCCGCCCACCTGCCCGTCGACCCGGCGGCCCCGGCGCGGCGGATCACGGAACTCGCCGCCGAAGCCTCGGCGCACCTCCTGCTCACCGGCGCGGCCACGGACCTCCCGGACCTCCCCGGCCTCCCCGTCCTCCGGTTCGAGGACCTCCTCGCGGAGCCGGCCGGCCCCGCCCCCCAGGCCCCGCCCGCACCGCACCCCGGCACCGTCCTGACCCTGCCGCCCGGCTCCGCACCGGCCGGCCGGGCCACGGTGGCCGTCACCCACGCCAACACGGCACGGTTCGTCCGGGACGCCCGCCGGCGGCAGGACGGCCCCACCACCGTGCTGTGGCACGCCCCGCCCACCTGCGACACGCTCGCCCTCGACCTCTGGACGCCCCTGCTGAACGGGGGCCGGGTGGTCCTCGCACCCCCCGCCGGCCTCGACCTCGACGCGCTCGACGCGGCGCGGGAGACCGACGGGGTCACCGCGCTGTGGCTGCCCGCCGGCCTGTTCACCGCGGTCGCGGCGGACCGCCCCGAACGCCTCGCCGCACTGCGCGAGGTGTGGACCGGCGGCGAGCGCGTGCCCGCGGCCGCGCTGCGCCGGGTCCGGGAGGCCTGCCCCGACCTGACGGTCGTCCACGGCCACGGCCCCGCGGAGACGGGCGCCTTCGCCGCCCGCCACGTCCTGGCCCCCGACGCGCCCCTGCGCCACGCGGGCGCCGTCGGCCGCCCGGCGGACGGCACCGCCCTCTACGTCCTCGGCCCCGGCCTGGCCCCGGTCCCCGTCGGCGTGGCGGGCGAACTGTACGTGGCCGGGCCCGGCGTGGCCCGCGGCTACCCCGGACGGGCCGCCCTGACCGCCGGGCGGTTCGTGGCCTGCCCCTTCGGCCCGGCCGGCGGGCTCATGTACCGGACCGGGGACCGGGTGCGGTGGGGCACCGACGGGCTCCTGGAGTACGTGGGCGGACCCGGCACCCGGGCCGATGTCCGGGGTGTCCGGGTCGAACTCGCCGAGATCGAGGAGGTGCTCGCCGAGCACACCGGGCTCGCGCGGAGCGCGGTGGCCGTCCGGGAGGACGGCTCCGGGCAGCAGCGGCTCGTGGCCTACGTGGTCCCGGCGCCGGGCCGCACCGTATCGGGCGAGGAACTGCGCCGCTTCGCCGCCGGGTGGCTGCCGGAGTCCCTGGTGCCCTCGGTGTTCACCGTGCTGGAAAGCCTGCCGGTGACCGCCGACGGCGCGCTGGACCGGTCGGCGCTGCCGGAGCCCGCGTCCGACGGCGGGACGTACCGGGCCCCGCGCAACGACACCGAACGGGTCCTCGCCCGGGCGTTCGCCGAGGTGCTGGAACTCGACCGGGTCGGCATCGACGAGGACTTCTTCGACCTCGGCGGCAACTCCCTGCGGGCCATCCGGCTGGTGGGCCTGATCCGCGCGGAGCTGAACCAGGAGGTGACCATCCGCCGGCTGTTCGCGGCGCGCACCGTCACCGGCCTGTCCGACATGTGGAAGGACCTCGCGCGGTCCAGCAGGCCGAGCCTGCGCAGGAGGACCAGGGACGGCGCCGTCCTCTGACCGCCCGCACGTGCGGAAAGCCGTACGGGCCGTGGGATCCACCGGATCCCACGGCCCGTGACGTCCGCCCCGCCGTCGTCGTCAGGAGACGACGCCGGCCCGGGCGAGCAGCCCCTCCACGACGGCCGAGGCGACCCCGGCCCGCTGCTCGTCGAGGTAGAAGTGGCCGCCGGGGAACACCTCCAGCCCGAACCCGCCCGTGGTGTGCTCCCGCCACGCCCGGGCCTCCGCGAGCGTCACCATCGGGTCCCGGTCCCCGGTCAGGGCGGTCACCGGAGCGGCGAGCGGCCCGCCCCCGCTCCAGGTGTACGTGCCGACGGCCCGGTAGTCCGCCCGCAGCGCCGGCAGCACCATCTCCAGGATCTCGGGGTTGTCCAGCACGCTCTGGTCGGTGCCGCTGAGCCTGCGCACCTCGGCCAGCACGTCCGCGTCGCCGTAGTCGCGGTAGTGGGCCCCGGACCGGGTGTGCGGAGCGCCCCGCCCGGAGACGAACAGCCGCCGGGGGGCGGGCAGCGCGGCCCGTTCCAGCCGGCGGGCCGTCTCGTACGCGACGAGCGCGCCCATGCTGTGCCCGAACAGGGCGTACGGCCGCCCGGGCTCCGCCGCCAGCGCGCGGGCCAGTTCCCCGGCCACCGCCTCGACGAGCGGCTCCAGGGAGGTGTACGGCGCCTCCTCCAACCGGTCCTGGCGGCCCGGGTACTGCACGGACACCACGTCGAAGTACGCGGCCAGCGCGTGCGCCAGGGGCTTGTACGCCGTCGCCGAGCCCCCGGCGTGCGGGAAGCACACGAGCCGCGGGGCGTTCGCCGGGGCCGTGGTGTAGCGCCGGAACCAGGTGCTGTTCACCGTCGTCGTGTCCCTTCGTCCTTCGTCCTGCGTCCTTCGGATCCCGCCGGCAGCACCGGCGCCGCGCGGGGCCCCGCCCCCGTCAGACCGCTTCGAAGGCGGGCGCGAGGGCCGGTTCGGCCTCCAGCACCGCGGCCAGCCGGCGGACGCCCTCGCGGATCCGCTCGGGCGGCGGGTAGCAGTAGGACAGCCGCATCCGGCGGCCGCCGAGCCCGTTCGTGTAGAACCCGGTGCCCGAGGCGTACGCCACCCGGGCGTCCACCGCGCGCGGCAGCATCGCCCGGGTGTCCACGCCCTCCGGCACCCTCACCCACACGTAGAAACCGCCGTCCGGCTCGGTCCACGTACACCCCGGCGGCAGGTGGTCCTCCAGCGCGCGCAGCATCGCGTCACGGCGCTCGCGGTAGGTCACCCGGAAGGTCTCGATCTGCCCGCGCCAGTCCTGCGTGGCCAGGTGGCGCGACACGACCATCTGGTTCAGCGTGGGCGGGCACAGCGTGGCCGACTCCGCGGCCAGCACCAGCTTCTCCCGTACCGCGCCGGGCGCCAGCACCCAGCCGACCCGCAGGCCCGGGGCGAACGTCTTGGAGAACGAGCCCAGGTACACCACGTTCTCCGGGTCCAGGGACTGCAGCGCCGGGTGGGTCCGGCCGTCGAAGCCGAGCAGGCCGTACGGGTTGTCCTCGACCACCAGCACGCCGTACGCCCGGCAGATCTCCAGGATCTCCGCCCGCCGCCCCACCGCCAGCGTCACCCCGGACGGGTTGTGGAAGTTCGGGATCGTGTAGAGCATCTTCACCCGCCGCCCGGCGTTCCTCGCCTGCCGCAGCGCAGCCCGCAGCCGGTCCGGCACCAGGCCGTGCTCGTCCATCGCCACGTGCACGACCTGCGCCTGGTAGGTGGCGAAGGAGCCCAGCGCGCCGACGTACGACGGGCCTTCGGCCAGCACCACGTCGCCCGGGTCGCAGAACAGCCGGGCCACCAGGTCGAGGCCCATCTGCGAGCCGACCGTCACCACGACGTCGTCCGGGTGGCCGCGTACGCCCTCCAGCGCCATCACCTCGCAGATCTGCTCCCGCAGCTCCGGCAGGCCCTGCGCCGACGCGTACTGCAACGCCGTCAGGCCCTCCTCGGCGATGATCCGGGCCGTCTGCGCCGCGATGTCCCGCAGCGGCAACGCGGCCAGGTTCGGCATTCCGCCGGCCAGCGAGACCACCTCGGGCCTGCTGGCGACGGCGAACAGCGCCCGGATCTCCGAGGCCGTCATGCCCGCGGTGCGCGCGGCGTACCGGCCGAGGTGCGGGTCACCGCCGCCGTGGACTTCCTGCGGACCATGACCCATTCCGTTCCCCCCATGCCGTCGGCCTTGGCCGAAAGCATCGGGGTCCCCGCTCGGGACGCTCTCGAGAACCCCTGGAGAACCCCTCGACGCGCGGCGGCGGCCCCTCGGGGCCCCGGTCGAACGCCGAGGTGGGAAGGGCGCGAACGACCGATCCATACAACCGTATTGAACGACTGTCATAGACGTACGTATGGTCGATCTCGGCAAGCCCGCCACCCGAACCGAGGAGTTCCGCCATGACCGCCACCACCCCGACCACCACCGCCCGGCCCGCCCGCGCCACCCTGACCGTCGACGGCCGCGCCCTGTCCTACCTCGACTCCGGCGGCACCGGCCGCCCCCTGGTCGCCCTCCACGGCCACCTCTCCGAGGGCGCGTCCTTCACCGCCCTGGCCGCCGCCCTCGGCCCCGAGTGGCGGGTGATCGCCCCCGACCAGCGCGGCCACGGCGACTCCGACCGCGCCCCCGAGTACGGCCGCGCCGGCTACCTCTCCGACCTCCTCGCCCTCCTCGACCACCTCGGCATCGACCGCGCGGTGTTCCTCGGCCACTCCCTCGGCGCGATCAACGCCGTCCACCTGGCCGCCGAACGCCCGGAGCTGGTCGAGGCGCTGATCGACGTCGACACCGCCGCCGACCTGCCCGACCGCGGCGTCAGCCCCCTCGCCTTCGTGCTGAACTTCCCGTACACGGCGCCCACCCCCGAGAAGCTCGCCGCCGCCTGCGGCCCCTTCGGCGCCGTCCTGCGCCCGGCGCTGCGCCCGCTGGCCGACGGCTCCGGCTGGCGGCTGCCGTTCCACCCGCAGGACACCGTCGACTCCGAGACCCTCGTCCAAGGCGACCACTGGGAGCGGTGGCTCGCCACCGACTGCCCCGCCTTGCTGATCCACGGACTGCGCAGCCAGGTCCTCCCCGCCGACCAGGCCCTCGCCATGGCCGCCGGCCGGCCCCGCACGGTCTACCGGGCCCTGGACACCGACCACTTCGTCCAGCAGGCCGACCCCGAGGGCTTCGCCGCCGAGGTCCGCGCCTTCCTCGCGACCCTCTGAACGCCGACCCCCGCTCCCCTCCTTGCGTACAACGTTCCGTTGCGCGTACGGTGTTCGCATCAAGCAACGCCGTACGCAATCCGAGCGCCGGCACGCCCGTGCAGCAGAGAGAGGGACCCACCCATGGAAACCCGCCGCAACCCACGCCGCTGGTGGATCCTGATCGTGCTGTGCCTGAGCTCCCTGGTCCTCGTCGTCGACTCCATGGCGCTGACCGTCGCGGTCCCGTCCATGACCGCCGACCTCGGCGCGAGCGCCGAGGACACCCAGTGGATCCTCGACTCCTACATCCTGGTCTTCGCCGGCCTCCTGCTCACCTCCGGCAGCCTCGGCGACCGGTTCGGCCGCCGCCGGATCATGCTGATCGGCCTGCTGCTCTTCGGCGCCGCCTCGCTCGCCGCGACCTTCGCCGACGACCCCGCCCAAGTCATCGCCGTACGCGTCGCCATGGGCGTAGGCGGCGCCCTGATCATGCCCTCCACCCTCTCCCTCCTCGTCACCGTCTTCGACGAGGAGGAGCGGCCGAAGGCCATGGCCGCCTGGGGCTCCGTCGCGATGCTCGGCCTGGTCGGCAGCCCCGTCCTCGGCGGCGTCCTCATCGACCGGTTCTCCTGGCACTCGATCTTCCTGATCAACGTCCCCGTCGTCGCCCTCGCCGTCGTCGCCGCCCTCACCCTCATGCCGGAGTCCAAGGGCCCCTGGCAGAAGCCCGACCCGCTGGGCGCCGTCCTCTCCGCCACCGGTATGACCGCCCTCGTCTGGTGGATCATCGAGATCCCGCAGCACGGCGCCTTCGGCGGCCGCTCCCTCACCACCCTGGCCGTCGCCGTCGCCGCCCTCGTCGGTTTCGTCGTCCGGGAGAACACCACCGACTCCCCGATGGTCCCGCTCGCCCTCTTCAGGAACCGCGACTTCAGCGGCGGTTCGCTCTCCCTGACGCTCGTCCAGATCGGCAACGGCGGCCTGCTCCTGGTCCTCACCCAGTACCTGCAGTTCGTCCTCGGCTACTCGCCCCTCAAGGCCGGCCTCGCCTTCGTCCCGCTGGCCGTCGCCGCCCTCGCCGGCAACGCCGCCGGCGCCGGCCTGGCCGCGCGGACCGGGCACCGCCCCCTGGTCGTGGCCGGCCTGCTGGTGATGGCCTCCTCGTTCGCCCTCCTGACCACCGTCTCCGCCGACACCGGCTTCACCGTCCCGGCCGTCGCCCTCGGCCTCCTCGGCCTCGGCGCGGGCCTGGCCATGCCGGCCGCGGTGGGCGCCCTCATGGCCACCATCCCCGAGGAGCGGGCGGGCGTCGGCTCGGCCCTCAACGACACCATCCAGCAGGCCGGCACCGCCCTCGGCGTCGCCATCCTCGGCTCCCTGCTCACCAGCGGCTACGCGCGCAGGATGCCGGCCGAAGCCCCCGCCGAGGCCCGGCACTCGCTCGCCGGGGCCCTGGCCGCCGCCCACGGCGAAGCCGGCCCGGTCCGCGCCGCCCGCGAGGCCTTCACCTCCGCGATGACCACCACCTTCACCTTCAGCGCCGCCGGCCTCCTCGCCGCCGCCCTGCTGGCCGCCGTCGTCATGCGCGCCGGAAAGCCCGCCCCCGCCCCCACCGAACCCGGCCTCGCGGCCTGACCCCTCCGCCGAAGGGGCGGTACCCCACCCGGGTACCGCCCTTCACGGCCACGACCCGCCTTTCGGACACCCGCCCCACCCCACTGTGGACGCGGCCGACCCCGCCTGTTGCACTGCCAGGCCCGGCGGGCCGACACCCGCCACGGACCGTGGACACCAGGGGGGAACACCATGGCCAGGGCAGGACGACCACAAGGAGCTCCGAAGGGCCGCTCGCGGGCCGCCAACGAGCTGGCCGAGCTGCTGCGGCAGGTCACCGCCGGCCTGACCGTACGGGAGCTGGCCCAGCGGTTCGGGGGAGGCAAGACGGCCTGGAGCGAGTACCGTTCGGGCGCCCGGATCATCCCGCTCGGCCGCCTCGGCCTCGTCGTCAGGGAGTGCGTCCGCGACCCCCGCGGCCGCCAGCGGCTCCTGACCAGGGCCCGGACGCTGCACGCCCGGGCCCTGACCGCGGACGCCGAGACCGAGGCCGAGGCCACCCCCGCACCCGGCCTGGAGGAAGCGCTGCGCCGGGCCCAGGAGGACCTCGCCACCTCCGGCCGGCTGGTGGAGGGCCTGCTGTCCCTGATGACGATGCTCCGCGAACAAGCCAAAGTCGCCGAGCCGGACACCGCGCCGGACGCCACCGCCGGGCCCACGGCACGCCCGTCCCCACCCGAGCGGTTACGGGACCGGCTGGACGAGGCGCTCGACCAGCTGGTCACCGCCCGGGCCGCCGAGGAATCCGCACGCCGGGCCGTCGCCGACGTCCTGGCCCGGCGCGAGGCCGCCGCACGCCGCCGGCTCCCCGTCCTCGCGCCCCCACCGACCGACGCCCCCGGAGCCGGCCCGGGGGAGGACCCGCCGCCGGCGGCGGACAAGCCCCTGTCCAAGGAGCTGATCCGGCTGCGCCACAGCCTGGAACAGCAGCGCGAGGACGCCCACTGGCTGTGGGAACGGGCCCGGGCCGACCGGGGCACCCGCGAGGTCATCGAGGGCGTCGTCCTCGAACGCCTCGACACCCTTCCCGCGGTCCCCGCCACCCCCTCGGTCCCCGCACTCCGCCGCACCGGGCCCGCCAGGACCCCGCCGGCGGTCCTGGGGGTCCTCCTCGCCCTCGCGGTCCTCGCGGGAGCCACCCTCACCGGGGTCCTGGCGGTCCACCGGAACACGTTCCTCACCACCGAAACAGCCCCCCACGCCCAGCCCGTCCCGCCCCACCGGGGAAGCCCCTCGGCCCCGCCCCCGGCCCCCTCGCCCACCCCGACGCCCTCCCCTTCGCCCACCGCTGGCCCCCTGCCCTCCTTCCCCGGTCCCCTCCCCGCCCCGGGCACCCCCACCCCGCCCGCCCCGGACGCCCCCACCCCCGCGCCGCCCGCCCCGCAAGCCCCTCCCGGCACCGCCTACGCCGTCTCCCAGGACCGCCGCAGCGTCCTGCGGTGGACCGCCCGCGACGGTGCCTGGAAGGTCATCGGCCCCGCGGCCGAGAAGGTCTACGCCGGGGCCGCCGGCCTGTTCGCCACCAACACCGGCGACGGCCGCATCTTCAAGTACGACGAGCCCTCCAGCTCCTGGTCCCAGATCGGCTTCCCGGGCGACCAGTTCGCCACCACCGGGGACGCCCTCTACGGGATCACCGAACACCGTGACGCCGTCATGCGCTGGACCGGCCAGGGCACCGAATGGGTCCGCATCGGCACCGCCGCCGCCCGGCTGTACGCGGGCGGCGCGGGCCTCTTCGCGACCAGCCCCGACACTGGAGCCCTGTTCCGGTACACGGGCTTCGGCGACTCCTGGGTCGACGCGGGAGGCCCGGGGGCCGACTTCGCCGTCGGACCCGACTATGTGGCCCGGATCTCCCCCGACGGCCGGGAGGTCTGGCAGGCCAACGCCAAGGGCAGCAACTGGCGCCGGATCGGCGGCCCGGCCCGCACCCTGTACGCGGGCGGCGCCGGCCTCTTCGCCGTCGACACCGCCACCGGCCGGATCCTGAGGTACGACAACGTGCCGGACGCATGGACCCCGATCGGCGCCGCCGGCGTCGGCCTCGCCGTGGGCGCCGACTCCGTCTACCGCATCGGCCAGGACCTGGCCGTCTCCCGCTGGACGGGCCGCGGAACCGAGTGGACCACCCTCGGCGCCTCCGCCAGCTCCATCACCACCCCCAACTGAACCACCGCCGCCCCCACCATCCACCGCGAACGGGGACGCCCCCCGGCCCGCACGGTCCCCGTGGCCGGCAGGGTCCCCGTGGCCCGCACGGTCTCCCGGCCCGCACGGCCCCCCTGGCCCGCACGTCCCCCCGGTCCGCACTGCCCCCCCGCCCCCGCACATTCACCCCCGCCCCCGCACGGCCACCGCCCCCGGGCGGCCACCGCCCCCGCACGGCCACCGCCCCCGGGCGGCCGAGCCGTCCCCCGGCCAGGCTTCGCCGGGACGCGCCGCCACGGAGCGGCACGCCCCGACGGCGAATGGAGCCCCCGTGTCATCACCCCGCACACCCCTGAAGGCCCGCGGTACGGCGCTCCTCGGCGTGCTGCTCCCGGCGGCCCCGGCCCTCGCGGCCGGCACCGCCCCCGAGCCCCTGCCTGCCCCCGAGCCCCCCGCCTGCCCCCGCGGCCCCCGACCACCGCCGAGCCCCCCGCCTGCCCCCGCGGCCCCCGACCACCGCCGAGCCCCCGCCTGCCCGCCTCGCGGGCCCGGACTCCCCAGGCGCCCCCCCGTGCTCGACACCCGCCCGGGTCGGGCCGGATCCGCTTCCACGACCGCGCCGACCACCTGATCGCGGTCTCCGTACCCGCCCCGGCAGTGCCCCGTCCGCCCAGCTGACCGGAGTCGGCCACCCGAGCGTCCCCCGACGCCCCCGACGCCCCCGCGGCCACACCGCTCCGGGGCCGCCGTCCCGCCCCGCGGCCGTATCCGGAAGAATGCCTTCCCATGATCGCGCGCCCCTCGGACGACCTCCCCGCCGCCTTCGCCCGCCTCGGCGGTGAGGAGGACGCCCGCGTCTGGGGCGAGCTGTGGGACGACCTGTGCCATCAGGGCTCCGTCTACGACGACAGCTTCGCCGCCCTCCCGCACCTGGCCGCGATCGCCACCGGCCGTGCCCCGGGCGCCCCCCTCGACGCGGTCCTGATGGCGGGCCTCATCGTGTCGGCGGCGGACGAGGAACGCACCGCCCGCCACGCGGGCGAGACCGCCGCCCTCCTCCCCGTCGCCCGCGCCCTCCTCGACGCCGCGACGGACGACGCCCCCGCCTTCGTCTACCTCCTCCAGTGCGTCCTGGCCTTCGAGGGCGAGCGGGTGTGGAGCGCCGGCCGCCTGGAGGGCCTGTTCGAGCAGGAGTACGAGCTCGACTGCCCCGCCTGCACCTCGGCGCTCCTCGTCGCCTTCGGCGGCCACCACGCCTTCGCCCCGGACGGCAACGCCGTGACGGCCGACCCGGCCCGGGCGGCGCTCCTGCCCGCCGAACCGGCCGCCCTCGCCCCGCTGCCCGCCCGCCTGCACCGCACGGCGACGCGGGCCGGCCACGAGGACATCGCGCGCGGCCTGACCCATCTCTTCGGCCGGGCCACCTGCCCGTCCTGCGCGACCGCCTTCACCGTCTCGGACGAGGTCGGCAAGCACCCCTGACCCCCCGCGTTGTCCGCCGGACAACCGGGTTGTCCACCCCTTCCATAAGCGCTGACCTGCACAGACGCAAGCCGGACCGTCCGGCCAATCTGCGCTCCGGTCAGTCTTCCGGCGGACGGGGCGCCGACCGGGCACCCCGCCATCCGGCCCACCCGGTGGGCCCGGACGACCAGGGGAGAACCATGTCATCGACGCGTATCCGCCTGGCGGCGCTCGGCGCCGCCCTGCTCGGCGCCCTCGCCGTGACGGGCCCGGCCCAGGCGACCGACACCACGGCCACACCCTCGCAGACCGCCTTCTCCGCCCAGGCCAGGTCGGCGGGTCTGAGCAGTGCGCAGGCCGATGAGCTCCAGCGCACCGTGGACGCGAACCTCGCGGCGACCGGCGGCCGGCAGGTCGGCGCCAACAAGATCGCCTTCGGCCGGGGGAGTTACCGCCTGCTGACGCTGCCGGGCGAGCAGCGCGCCCGTGACCTGGACGCTCCCCGCAGCCTCGCGGGCGAATGCCCGTACGGCTACGGCTGCCTCTGGTCGGGCACATGGTTCACGGGCGACGAGGACTTCGTGTACGAGTGCGGCGACCGGCACATGAACAACTACACGGGGACCGGCTCCTGGAAGAACGCCCAGCCGTCCAAGTACCGGATGAAGTTCTACGACCGTAGCGGCGTCCTCCGCTGGACGTCCCCCGGCGGTCCCAGCTCCGACCCCCAGGCGGACTGGAACTGGGTAGGGGCGGTCGCCGCCTGCTGATCCGCACCCCGCACACCGAGGGCCCCCCGCCGCCCCGACGGCAGGGGGCCCTCACCCCTGCGCCCGCCCGCGCCCCTCACCCCCCGCCCCGCGGCCCCTCACCCCCGCGCCCCGCCCGGCGGATGCGCGGCGAGCCAGTGCCGCGCGATCTGCTCGCGCGTGGCCACCCACCCCCCGCCGAGCTGCGCGACGTGCCGCAGGAACCCGTCGAGCGCCCGGATCCGCCCGGGCCGCCCGATGATCCGGCCGTGCAGCCCCACGCTCATCATCCGCGGCCGGTCGGCTCCCTCCGCGTGCAGCGTGTCGTACGTGTCGACGAGGTAGGCGAGCATGTCGTCGGCGGTGGTGAACCCGTGCACGATCAGGAACTTGAAGTCGTTGGCGTCCAGCCCGTACGGCACCACGAGCCGCTCCCGCCCACCCTCCCCGACGTAGAACGGCAGGTCGTCGGAGTAGTCGTCGGAGTCGTACAGGAACCCGCCCTCCTCGGCCACCAGCCGCCGCGTCCGCACACTGGTCCGCCCGGTGTACCACCCCACCGGCCGCCGTCCGACGAGCCGCCCGATCGTCTCGACGGTCCGCGCGATGTCGGCCCGTTCCACCTCCTCGGGCACGTCGCGGTAGTCGATCCACCGCCACCCGTGCCCCGCGACCTCCCACCCGGCGGCCCCCATCGCCCGCGCCGCGTCGGGGTTGCGCTCCAGGGCCTGCCCCACCGCGAACACGGTCAGCGGCGCCCCGTGCGCCCGGACCGTCCGGTGCACCCGCCAGAACCCGGCCCGCGCACCGTAGGCGAACATCGACTCGACGTTCAGGTCCCGCCCGCCCTCGACGGCCGGCGCCCCCACGATCTCGTGCAGGTACCCCTCGGCGCCGTCGTCCCCGTCCAGGACGCTGCGCTCGCCGCCCTCCTCGTAGTTCAGCACGAGGCTCACGGCGACCCGCGCCCCACCGGGCCAGCCCGCGCGGGGCGGTTCGGCGCCGTACCCGACGAGATCACGCTCATACCCGGACACGGCCCGCACCCTACTCCCCGCACCCCGCGCGAGCGCCGCCGACAGGCGGGAATACCCCGCCCGCCCCCTCGGTTCCCGGGTATAGTTGAATTCTCAACAACCCTGGAAGGGGAGCCATGCAGTTCGGGATCTTCACCGTCGGCGACATCACCACCGACCCGACGACCGGACGCGCGCCCGGCGAGCACGACCGCATCAAGGCCATGCTCACCATCGCGCAGAAGGCCGAAGAGGTCGGCCTCGACGTCTTCGCCACCGGCGAGCACCACAACCCGCCGTTCGTCCCCTCCTCCCCGACGACGATGCTCGGCTACATCGCCGCCCGCACCGAGAACCTCATCCTCTCCACCTCCACCACCCTCATCACCACCAACGACCCGGTGAAGATCGCCGAGGACTTCGCGATGCTCCAGCACGTCGCCGACGGCCGCGTCGACCTCATGATGGGCCGCGGCAACACCGGCCCGGTCTACCCCTGGTTCGGCAAGGACATCCGCGACGGCATCGACCTCGCCATCGAGAACTACGCCCTGCTGCGCCGCCTGTGGGACGAGGACACCGTCACCTGGAAGGGCAAGTTCCGCACCCCGCTCCAGTCCTTCACCTCCACCCCCCGCCCCCTCGACGGCGTCGCCCCCTTCGTCTGGCACGGCTCCATCCGCTCGCCCGAGATCGCCGAACAGGCCGCCTACTACGGCGACGGCTTCTTCCACAACAACATCTTCTGGCCCGCCTCCCACACCCGGCAGATGGTCGAGCTCTACCGCGAGCGCTACGCCCACTACGGGCACGGCACCCCCGAACAGGCCATCGTCGGCCTCGGCGGCCAGGTCTTCATGCGCCGCAACTCCCAGGACGCCGTCCGCGAGTTCCGCCCGTACTTCGACAACGCCCCCGTCTACGGGCACGGCCCCTCCCTGGAGGAGTTCACCACCCAGACGCCCCTCACCGTCGGCTCCCCGCAGCAGGTCATCGAGCGCACCCTGTCCTTCCGCGACTACGCGGGCGACTACCAGCGCCAGCTCTTCCTCATCGACCACGCCGGCCTGCCCCTGAAAACCGTCCTGGAACAGCTCGACCTCCTCGGCGAAGAGGTCGTCCCCGTCCTGCGCAAGGAGTTCGCGAACCTCCGCCCCGCCGGCGTCCCCGACGCCCCCACCCACGCGTCCCGCACCGCCGCGGCCGCCCGGCCCGAGGGAGCCCAGGCATGAAGCTCGTCGTCGTCTCCGCGGGCCTGAGCAACCCGTCCTCCACCCGCCTCCTCGCCGACCGCCTCACGACCGCCACCCTCACCGCGGTCGCCGCGGCCCACCCGGAGGCCGCTCCTCCCACCCCCCGGGTCATCGAACTGCGCGACCTCGCCACGGACATCGCCCAGCACCTCACCACCGGCTTCCCGCCCGCCCGCCTGGCCGCCGCCCTCGACGCGGTGGCGGCCGCGGACGCCCTGATCGCCGTCACCCCCGTCTTCGCCGGCTCCTACAGCGGCCTGTTCAAGTCCTTCTTCGACCTCCTCGACAAGGACGCCCTCACCGGCACCCCCGTCCTCCTCGGCGCCACCGGCGGCACCACCCGCCACTCCCTCGTCACCGAACACGCCCTGCGCCCCCTGTTCACCTACCTCCGCGCCCCCGTCGTGCCCACGGCCGTCTACGCCGCCTCGGAGGACTGGGGCCAGGAGGGCCTGGACCACCGCATCACCCGAGCGGCCACCGAACTGGCCCGCACCCTCACCCCCGCCCACCCCGTCCAGGACGCGGCCACCCCACCCCCGTCATCCGCCCCCCGCTCCACCACCGGCGCCATCACCTCCCTCCCCCCGACCACCCACACCACCCTCATCCCCTTCGCCCAGCGCCTGGCGGCCCTCCAGGCGGACTGACGGGCGGATACGCCACAGGGGTGAGGAACAAACGATCCGCCGTCGGAAGCCACTTCTGGACCCGGCCCGGCCGCCGCGAGCATGGCGCCGACCGAAGCCCCCGGAAGGAAGCTGGTTCCCCGTGGCCCTGACGACCGCGACGATCGCCGCAGAACTCGAAGCGGCGAACAAGGTCGGCGACCCGAAAGCCGACGCACTCGTCTCCGACCTGATCGACAACCAGGAGATCGACGGCGTCAACGCCCTGTTCCGCACCGTCGGCACCCTCACCCCGGGCCGGGACCTCTCCACCCTCCCGCCCCGCCTGGCCGAGTTCCTGAAGGAGGCGACCGCCCCACCGCCGGACTGGTCGGAAGCCGACACCAAGGCAGCCGAGTCCTTCTTCGCGCACCACCACGGCGAGGTGTCCATGCTCCAGGGCACCGTCGGCCTGATCGGCACCTACCTCTCCCCGACCGGCGCCCACACCCTCCGCTCCACCGGCCGCCTCGGCGGCGTCGAGGGCCCGGGCCGCCGCCTGTCGCAGTCCTCCCGCCTCTTCCTCGACATGGGCGACAAGAACGCGCTGCGCGACGGCACCCTGGCCGCCAACGTCACCAAGGTCCGCCTCGTCCACGCCTCGGTCCGCCAGCTCCACAAGAAGAGCGGCACATGGGACTACGCCCGGTGGGGCGAGCCCGTCTCGCAGAAGTACACCACCGGCGCCGCCTTCGTCTTCTCCACCCAGATCCTCCAGGCCATGGACCGCCTGGGCCTCGACGTCTCCAAGGACGACGCCCGCGGCTTCATGTGCGCCTGGCACTACGTCGCCCACCACCTCGGCACCCCGGAGAAGTGGCTCCTGCCCAAGGACCCCGACCTGGCCGAGGTCCTCTGGAACCAGGAACGCGACAAGGAATGGTCCAGGACGGACGACGGCGTCTTCATGACGCGGCAGGCCACCGACTTCTACAAGAGGTTCTACCCCGGCCCCACCCACGACGCGTTCCTCGCGATGGTCCGCCACGCCCTCTCGGACAAGTACGCCGACATGGCCGGCCTCCCCAAGAACGTCCTGGACACCGCCGCGAAGCCCCTGGCCGCCGGCCACGACCTGGTCAGCGGCCTCGGAGGCGGCCTCCTCGGCGGCACCGCGCAGAAGGCCACCGGCGTCAACCCCTACAAGGAGATCGTCGGCATCGCCTCCAAGGGCTTCCACGAGATCCAGAAGTTCGCCCTCACCCACGACCAGGACGACCAGCCCCAGATGCACCAGGAACTCCACGACAACCGCTGAAGCCCCCTGCGCCGACCGGTCAGCGCCCGGTCAGCGCGCGTCGTGCACTCTGGTTCCTGTGACCGGGCGGGAAACGGCCCGGATCACAGGGAGAGGTGCCCGGAGCGGCTGATCGGGGACCGACCACGCGTCGTTCGGGTTCTCCGAAACCCACGCAGGTTCGAATCCTGCCCTCTCCGCCCCGCGCCGGACCCGACCAAGATCAAAAACCCGATATGATCACCTTTGCCGCCGATCGAGCGGCATGACCGATCATCAGGGACACGCACCATGAAGAACACCGCGAAGCTCGCAGCGGTGGCGGCGACCGCCGCGGCCGTCACGCTCGGCACGTCGACGGCCAGTTACGCCTCGGGAACCGAGTCCTGGGTCGTCAACTCCTCCAACAAGTGCCTGGAGGTCGAGAACTCCGGCAAGGCGAACGGCGCCCGCGTCCAGCAGTGGTCCTGCAACGGCCAGGCCGGCTCGTACTGGTCCTTCGTCAGCCTCGGCGGATCCACCTACGCGGTGGTCAACGCCAACAGCGGCAAGTGCCTCGAAGTGGAGAACGGCTACGGCCACAACGGCGCCAAGGTCCAGCAGTGGAGCTGCAACCTGAGCCTGGACCACCAGAAGTGGCAGTGGCTGCGCTCCGACTTCGAAGACGGCACCAAGCTCCGCAATGTCGCCTCCGGCAAGATGCTGGAGATCGAGAACTCCTCCAAGCAGAACGGCGCCAAGGCCCAGCAGTGGTCGAGCGCCAAGGTCTACGGCCAGAACTGGGCCATCCACGCCAAGCGCGGCTGACCTACCCCGCACCTCGCCGCGTCGGCGGTAGCACCACGTACGCCCAGTACGCGGGCGCCCCGCCGACGCGCCGACGCCCGGACACCCTCGGCCAGGCCCCCCTCACACGGAGGTGTCGCCGGCCACCCAGGGCGCCCGGCCCTTGACCAGCACACCGGCGGCCAGCGCCCCCAGCAGCAGGCAGCCGCCCGCCCCCCACAGACTGTCGCTGTAGCCGTGCAGCAGCTCCTCGGCCTGGCTCTCCTCCGCCGCATCGGCCAAGCGAGCGCTGATGAAGGTCATGAGCAGGGCCGCCCCGATCGACTCGCCCACCTGCTGGGCCGTCACCACGACCGCCGAGACCACACCGGAGCGCTGCGGGTCGACTCCGGAGGTGGCGGCGGAGAAAAGCGGCCCGAAGGCCAGACCTCCGCCGAAACCGGCGAGGAGCATCCCGGGCACCATATGGGACCCGTACGCACTGCCGGAGTCGGCCCCGGCCAGGACCAGCGTCCCGGCGGCCGCGGTGACCAGACCCACCGCGATCAGCACACCGGGCGCGACGCGGTCCTGGAGCCGCGCCGAGACCTGCGTGGCGGCGACGACGGCCGCGAGGGCAAGCGGCAGCACCATCACCCCGGTCATGCCCGGTGTGGACCCGAAGACGTACTCCATGGAGACGCCCAGCGCCGGCACCAGCGCCAGGAACCCGGCACCGGTCAGCACCATCACCAACGCGCACCCGAGTCGCTCACGCCCCCCGGCCACCGCGGTCAGCCGCCACACGCAGGCCGCGAGCAGCAGGACGCCCACCGCGACGAGACCCAGCACCAGGGGAGTGCCCCAGCCGAGCCGCCCACCTTCGTCCAGGCCATAGACCAAAGCAGGAAGTCCCACAGATCCGAACAGCACGCCGAGCGGGTCGAAGCGGCCACCGTCGCCGGGCGGCCGGCCGGGCAGCAGGGTGGCCGCGCCGGTCACCGCGAGCGCCGCGAGCGGGACGGCGGCGAACTGCGACACGCGCCACGACGCCAGCTCCGCGAGCCAGCCGCCCGCGAGCAGACCCAGCGCCCCGCCGCCGGCCGCGACCGCCCCGTAGATCCCGAAGGCCCGGGCCCGCTCCCTCGGGTCGGTGAAACCGGTGGACACCAGGGACAGCGCGGCCGGCGTCAGCAACGCGGCGAACGCGCCCTGCAGGGCGCGCGCCCCGGTCAGCAGCCCGGGCTCACCGGCCGCGCCGCAGAGCGCGGAGCCCAGCGCGAAGCCGACCAGGCCGATGATCAAGCCCCGCTTGGCCCCCACCCGGTCACAGACGTACCCGCCGGGCAGCAGCAGCCCGGCGAAGGCGACCGCGTAGGCGGTGACCGCGTTCAACCCGCCGTCGGCGAAGCCGAGATCGGCCTGGACGGTCGGCAGGGCGGTGCTGAAACCCATCACGTCGAGCAGCACCAGCAGCTGCGTCAGCGCGATCACCCCCAGCCCCCACCACCGCCTCGGGTCCGACACCACCGGCGGCGGCCCGAACCCCTCCGCCACCGGGGCCGTGGCCGGCGCGTACGCAGGCGGAGGAGGCGGCGCATCCACCGGCCGGTGCTGGCGCGGCACGGCCGGCACACGCGGATCCGGCAGCGCGGCCGGCGACTCGGGCCCCCAGTCCAGCAACCGGGCGGCACGACGGCCCAGTTGCGCCAGCACCGCCCCCGGCAGCCACTCACCCGCCTGCTCGACCGCCGTCCGCTCGGCGACCTCCTGGGGCGTCGGCCGGTCGGCCGGGTCCTTCTCCAGGCAGGCCCGCACGAGCCCGGCCAGCGACTGCGGAACACCGCTCAGGTCCGCTTCCTCCTCGGCGACCCGGAACAGATGGGCGTTCAGCCCGGAGTCGGCGGCGCCGAACAGGAGCCGGCCGGTGGCGGCGTACACGAGGACGGCACCGAGACAGAAGACGTCGCTGGCGGGAGTGAGCTCCCGGCCCCGCACCTGCTCCGGGGACATGAAACCGGGGGAGCCGATGAGCATCCCCGTCCGGGTGTGCAGGCTGTCCCCGGCGAGGCTGTCCATCGCCCGCGCGATGCCGAAGTCGATGACACGGGGCCCGTCGACGGTCACGAGCACGTTGGACGGCTTCAGATCCCGGTGGATCAACCCCGCCTCGTGCACGGCCCGCAAGGCGACCGCGAGCCGGTTGGCGAGCGTGTGCACCGAATAGTCGGGCAGCGGCCCGAAGTCCTCGGCGACCACGGTGCGCAGATCCGGCCCCGGAATGTACTGCGTCGCCACCCACGGCACGGCGGCATCCGGATCGGCGTCGAGCACCGCCGCCGTCCAGTCCCCGCCCACCCGCCGGGCGGCGGCCACCTCGCGCGCGAAACGCCGCCGGAACTCGGGATGCCCGGCGTGCTCGGCCTGCACGACCTTCACCGCGACGGTCCGCCCGCCCTCGGAACGCCCCAGATAGACCAGCCCCATCCCCCCCTCACCCAACCGGGCGATCAGACGATACGGACCAATGCGAACCGGGTCTGCTGCGATCAACTGCTCCACGCCCACGAAGTATGCCAACTCCCCCCACCCCCGCCCCCACCCCCCGAACCCCGAAACCTCCCACCCCACCCCACCCGCCCCCGCACCAGCAGCCACCGCACCAGCAGCCACCGCACAGCCACTCCCGGACCACATCCGGCCGGGGCGTCGACCGCGAAGGTGTTCCGCAGTCTTCGCCAAGCCGAACTCGCTCGGTGACAGGATCAGGGCCGATACCCGGCCTCTCCCGATCCTGGCTGAAGCAGCTGTGCGTGGTCGGTGAAGACCGGCATGCCAAGGTCGACGACCAGCTGCGGCCGGCCATCGGTCGGAGCCCGTTTGAGACTGTGGAGTTTGGCCATCGCGGCGTCAAAGCTGACTTGAAGTCCTTCGACCTCGCCGAGCCGGCCGTTGGCGCGGGCCTCGCGGATGCGCTCGCGGAGGTTCTGGATGATCTCCAGGAGGCGGGGCCGCTGGCGAGGATCCATCTGGAGGACCGGACAACGGATGCAGGTCGTGCCACTCTTGTTCGGTGGGCTCGCGGTACTCGTCCTGCGGTCGGTCAGCCGGCGCCGGTCGAGGAAGCCGCGGTAGATGCGCGCGAGGTCGTCCTGGAAGACCGCAAGGTATGCCTGAGTGGTGGTCAGCGTCTTGTGTCCCAGGAAGCGGGCGGCGATGTGAACGGGTAGCCCGCCGGTGACGGCCTCGGGGGCGAACATCCGGCGGAAGTCGTGCGGCGCGTAGGTCAGCGGCTGCCCTGCCTGGTCGCGCTGGCCGGTGGCTTCCAGCGTTCGGTCGAGCCGGGGCTTGACCGCGGCCTCGCTCATGACCTGCGGCTGCCAGTAGGGCCGCCGCTGGGGGTTTCGATCATGTCCAGGAGCGTGCCACGAGGCGCAGTGCGGCGAGCTGGATTCAAGGAGATGGACAGCGGCCCTACACCCTGATGTCAGGGTGGCAGGGCCGCTTCCCGTCTTCGGTCCGGCTACGGTGCCCGCAGGGGGCCATCGCCGGGTTCAGGGCCGCGCGGTGGCGGCCGGCAACGGAGTCGCGGCCGATAGACAGGGCGCGCGGCGTGAAGTGCATCCCGCGCGTCTCTTGTGCTGGCCTGTTGATCAGTGCCAGCCGGTGCATTCCCAGTCGTTCGAGCGGCCGGTGGCAGCCTCGTAGCAGGCTCGGTAGGCCTTGTGGGCGCTGACCATGGCCGTGTACGCGTTGTAGTGCGGGGAGGCCTGCTCGACATAAGGCTTGCCGCGCTTGATGTCGAGCTTGAACCGCCATGCGCCGTCGCCCTTGTCGCTGATCACCCAGGCTGCGGTGCATGCCGCCGAGTAGCGCAGGTAGGCGGAGGGGCCCTCAGGGTTGTGCGCGATGGCGATGGTCTTGGCGTCCCGGTCACAGCGCTGGGTGTGGGGGTTCTTTCCGGTGCAGGAATTCCCCGTGCATCCCGGCGCCGCTGCGGATGCCGGCGCGGCGGTGGCGCCGAGGAGGAACAGGGTGCTGAGGCTCAGGCCCGTGAGGGCTCCTGCGAGGCGGCTGAGGTTCATTTCGGGCTCCTGTCGTATGAACGGGGTCAGGTCTTGAAACGGGAAGTAGCAGTGGGGGTGGGTGGGGGCCGGCCCCTGTGGGCCGGCCCCCACCCACGGGGATCAGCCCTTGGGGTTCCAGGCGCAGTGCACGTGCCCGTCGTGCTCGGGGTACCCGGGGCCGAAGACCTGGGTGGCGCCGAGGAAGTAGCAGGCGCTTTCGAGGCGTTCGGCGAGCTCGCGGCCCTTGCCCCTCGGGGCGACCTCTACTCCGTTGATGACGCTCGTGTCGAAGGCGACGCCCTCGTAGTGCCACGAGGTCGCGCTGTGATCGCCGCCGACGAACTCGGTGATGTTGATGGAGAAGCCGTGGTTGACGTTGAGCTGAAGGACGCCGCGGAGCATGCGCTCGTCCATCTCGACCCGCTTGCCACGGGCGTCGCCGTACGAGCTCGTCAGCGCACTCTTTCCGTCCGCCGTGTCACGGATGTTGCTGAGCGCGCTGGAGTCGAGGTGAGGGCCACCCACGGGGTCGGGGTGTGTGTTGCGCGGGGTGATGCCGTGGCGGTTCATGATCTGCTGAGCGAGCGCTGTGCGGTTGCCGCGGACCGCAGTCCCGGGCGCGCCTTCCAGGAAGGCCCGGGTCTTCGGGCCGACGGCGCCGTCGGCGTCCAGGCCATGGGCCTTCTGGAAGTACTTGACCGCGGTGACGGTGGCACTGTCGAAGACACCCGTCTTCTTTACCGGGCTGCCGAGCAGGGCCAGACGCTCCTGGAGCTGGCTGACGGCCTCACCCCTCGTGCCCGGACGCAGAGTGAGCGGGACGACCGGGGGGAGCGACCACTCGGGACTGGGGGTGAGGTAGCGGCCGGGGGAAACCGACTCGGCGTTGGCGCTGATGGCCGCGCCGGCCAGGACGAGCCCGGCCAGGGTGGCGGAGGCGAGCACGCGGCCCGTGCGGGTGGTGGGCACAGAGAACTTCATGGTGTGGCTCCTTCGGGTGTGATCCCTCGTCCGTGCATGGCGAACAGCGCCCGTACGGGGGTGGGTTGTTGGATTTCGCCGGGTCATTCCGCACCGGCTGATCTCCAGATTGCCCAACACCTCGCCGCGCTTCTACGCTGTGCGGGCCGTCGGCTCATGCAGGCATATCCGCAGCGCATGCATGGCTGTGAGCTGCGGATATGCAGAGGTCAAACGAAGGGGGAAACGCACGGATGCGGCAGAACCGACCCGTCGGGCAAGCTGGAGAACCCGAGCCCGGGGCGTCGCCAGCCCAAGTGGAGCTGGCCCGCTTACTGCAGCAGTGGCGCAAGGAGGCCGATAAAGCCCCCACGCAGGAAACCGTCGCCAGGCACGTCAACCTCAACCAGGCCACCCTGTCGCGGTACGAGAACGCCAAACAGGACGTTCCCGAACCGGTGATCCGGTCCCTCGCGGCGTTCTACCAGCGGACCGATGAGGATCTCGCGCATGCCCTCGATCTCAGGGCCCGCAGCACTGACGAGCCGCCCGTCGACTCCGCTGGGCCCGATACACCCGAAGCGCGGCCAGACCGCGGCAGGACGAGGAAGACGCTTCTCCTGGGAGTAGCGGCTGCGGTCGTTCTCGTCGGCGGCGCCGTCGCCGCCACCCTCTACTTCTCGGGCTCCGGCACGGGCACGCCCACGTCCTCGGCTTCCTCCGCCGCGTCGGTCCGGCCGGCTGCTGCGCCGACTGCATCCTGCAGTGGCAGCACCTGCGTCCACACCGAGCCGACGGCCACCGTCTGCCAGAACGACGCCGTCACCACCGCCGAGGGGCGAGACTTCGGAGTCCACATCGAACTGCGCTACAGCCCTGGCTGCCGTGCCGCCTGGGGCAAGCTGACTGGGAGCTCCCCCGGGGACCGCGTCCAGGTCTTCGGCAAGGAAGGCAACCCACCGCACCAGGAGGAATACCGGCAGCAGACCGGCCGCACGGCTCACACCCAGATGGTGGAGGCCGGCGGCCCCAACGACAGCCGCGCCTGCGCCGTCATTGACTCACGCGGCACCGTCTGCACCAGCCCCCTCCCCTCATCCGGGACCGCTGCACCGACACCACCCTAGGCGTCAACGAACTCGCCGGGCTGGCGGCCCCCGCGAAGTCGGCTCGAACCGCCTACACGGACCACCGCAGCAGTTGCTGCGGCTGACGACTGGGCGTGCCGAACACTTCGGTGGCCGGCCGGTCAGGGTGCCATTGCCGTCGGGCGGATAGGCGATCACACGGTGCACGGCCATGCCATCAGGGCCAGGGCCGCGCACCGCCGCCGCATCCGGGCTGCAGCTGCCCGAGCCGGTCACGGCTGGTACAGCCCCACCCGCTCCGCCGCGTACGTGCCATCCGGCAGGACCGCGTCAGTCAGGACGAATTCCTCCCGGGCGGGGCCGTTCCAGATCACCCTGGAGCCGGCGGCCCGGCTGGAGGGCAGGTGGACCGGCTGGCCGTCGGCGGCCCGGACCCCGAGCAGGGTGTAGGTGCGCACCGTCGAGGTGACGGCGGGGGCGGGGGAGGAGGCGCTACTGCTGGCGGTGAGGCGCCGGCGGAACCAGCCTGCGAGTGCGACGGCCGCCAGCACGGTGAGGCCGCCCAGGGTCTCGGCGGTCCAGCCGGTGAGCAAGGTGGTGAGCATGTCGGTGTCCTTCTTCTACGTCGTGATGGTGGGCGGAGCATGAAGGGACGTCAGCGCTTGCGTCTCGTCCTGGGCGGCACAGTGCGACAGCAGAGGGTTAGGCCCGCTAGCCCGTTCATCAAAGCCCGGAAGCGGCGGGAAGGGGGAGGCCCTGCTGTGCGCCTGCTGTGTGTCTCGCGTACGCCTGCGAGTCAACCTGGCCCGCGCGGCGCCGGGGAGGCACACATGGGGGCCTACAGATCGCAGAGGGGCCTACGGTTCGCCCGCGCGGACCGAGGCCGAGAGGCCAGAGGAGCAGCTACCAAGGCGCACAAGTCCCCTCCGCCCGTCCGCAGGACTCGCCGGCGGTTCGACAGCAGACGGGCCTCGAAAGGGTTCAAGAAGTCGATCGCTTTCAGCACAGACGCGAACTGGGGGCATGCCGCAACTGAACACCCCCGCACGGCCACGGAGCTCACCCTTGAAAAAGTCATACAGAAGGAAGCAGCGCGCCCTGTGAACCCTGTACAACCCACACGCTCCGCCGCGTACGTGCCGTCCGTCAGGACGGAGTCGGTCAGCTCGAACTCCTCCCGCTTTCCCACCGCGCCAGACGATCCGGGCGCTGGCCGGGCGGCTGGAGAGCAGGTGCACCGGCGGGCCGAGCGCCGAACAGGGTGTAGGTGCGGATCGGCGAGCCGGGCGTCATGGGACGTTGTGAACTGCCCGTCGACTACACCGTCCGGGCGCGCGGCGAGCTGGCCGCGGCTCGCCTGAGCTGCGGGTGGAGGCCGGGCTGACCTGCGACGAGCTCGCCTCCCGGAGCGGAGTGTCGGCGGCGACACTCAAGCGGGCGGCGTCGGGCCGCACCGTGCCGTCCTGGAAGACGTTCACCGCCTTCACCGAGGCATGCTGCAACGTGCACGGTGCGGTGATGAGCCAGCTGAGGCGCGAGTTCGGCGAGCTCGCGGGGCTGTGGCGGTCCGCCCGAGCCGCTGAACGCGGTCGACTGAAGGACCTGCGCCGCCCCCCCCTGCGCCCGAGCTGATCACCACGGCCGGGCAGCTCAGCGAAGCGCTGGAGTACTTCTACGAGAAGTCTGGTGCGCCCCCGCTGCGCCAGCTTCAGGCACGGGCGGGTGGCGTGCACCTGCTGCCGGTCAGCTCGGCCGCGCGGATCGTTGCCCGCCAGCGCCCAGCAGTGCGTCGCGTTCCTGACCGCACTCGGGCTCGTCCCGGGCATGGTGCGGCGCTTGGCCGACACCTACTACCGGGTCACGGCATACCCCACCGACTCCTGGCGCGGACCGACCGATCCGCAGTCGGCACGGGGCCACGCCTCAGACACCTCCGACATCACGGACCGCCCCCTGGGCCTTCTCCGTATGGCCGACCTGCGCCACCGTGAGGCCCAGGTTGCCATCAGGCGGGGAGAGGCGTTCGTGGAGAAGCTCCTCGCCGAGCCGATGGGAGTACGCCGTGACGGCCCTAGCAAGCGGCACTCCCAGGCGGCCTGACAACCTGACCCCTCACCGCGGTCTGTCAACGCGCCCAGTCCCGGTACTGGGTGGCCAGCCAGCGGCCGGTGTCCTCCCTGTGCTGGGTCACCCGGGGCACGACCGCGGCCAGGTGGCCGCCTTCGTCCAGGAGCTGGGTGAGGTAGGCGTAGTGCCGCTGCCAGTCCACCCACCCCAGCGTCGCGGGGTTCCAATCCTCGTCGCTCGCGGCGAGGGCCGCCGACCGCCGTTTCGCGCGCACAGGGCCCCGAGTCCGCCGGGGCTGGCGGATGTCGGGGCACCCCTTTCGTTCCAGAGCCCATCCAGCCCTGATAATGAAGCAGTGGCTGGGGTCGGCGGCGTTTACGATCGTCGGGTGATCGATTTTGCTGGGATGTCTTCTGCGGATTTTTTGATGGCTTTGAGGCGTGGCACGGCCTGTATGTGGTCGTTGGAAGCGGCTGTCTGG